>WGCD01000148.1 GCA_015493995.1 Desulfurellaceae bacterium | reverse complement strand
GGGTATAATCAGACTAATTTTCTGCGGGTCTATCGATACGGGCTCAATTAGTGATAATTTCTCCAAATCTTCCGTATCTACAACCTTTCTTAACCGTTCTATTACATCGTTCCACACAACAACGATTATATGAAATTTATAATTTTTATTCAAATATATAATTGACATTGCCGATTTATTAGATTATTATTGCGTATCTATGATTTATTTTGCCCTTTTTATTCTTTTCTTGGTATTTATACCCCATAGTGCATACGCTTGGGGACCCGGCGTTCATATAGGTGTTTCAATTAATATTTTGGATAGACTTAACCCTCAAACGGCGTCTATGTTGCTTGCCAATTTAAACGAATACCTGTACGGTTCGTTGGCACCCGATTTTGTTATAGGTAAGAAATATTCCAAAGATAAAAGGCATACCCATAATTGGAAGATAGGGTTTGATATTCTCCACAGCTCAAAAACAGACTCCCAAAAGGCTTTTGCTTTTGGTTATTTAACTCATTTGGCTGCAGATTCCGCTGCTCACGGAATTTTAATACCGTCTTTGACGCAAGAGGAAAAACACAAAAACGTCAAACACTTCTATATTGAAACCCTCGCCGACATATATTGCGATAATTCTTACAAATCTCTTGCAAAAAGGGTTTTGAAACGATATAATAAAATATTAGATGTTCAATTTAAATTTAAAGTTGATAGTGTCTTGTTTAGTTTTCCCGTAAGTAAAGCGCTGTTTAGAGGTATGTCTAAAATTACTTTCAACAGAAGATTTGAAAGGGTTATGCTGAACAGATATTTTATGCGCTACTGCAGTGTTCAGGCTGAGTTTATAAAAGGATATATAAAACTCTCCGAACAGTTTGCCATAGACGTTCTAAATAAACTTGACGATTCGGAAGTGGTTAAAATAAGCGCAATAAGCAGATAGGCTATAAATTAATACAAAAAATATAAGGAGTTCTTTATTTATGTATCAAAGCAGGGAAGAATTAAGCAAAAAAAAGCTTGTGGAGTTGTCTCAAATAGGAAGAAGCCTCGGAATTCCCACGACCGTTAAAAGAAAAAGCGAATTGATTGAAGAGATATTAAAAAGGCAAAAAGAGCATATTGAGATAACGAATAATAATAGAGAGGTTAAAGAGTATGTGCCAAAGGGTGTCAGCCTTATGAAAGGCGAGGGTGTACTTGAGATTCTGCCTGAGGGGTTCGGTTTTTTGCGTTCCTCAAAGAATAACTACCTTTCCGGTCCTCAGGATATATACGTTTCTCCAAGCCAAATTAAAAGGTTCGGTTTAAGGACGGGCGATTTTATATACGGACAAGTCAGGCAGCCAAAGGACAACGAAAAATATTACGCACTCTTAAAGATAGAGAAGATTAACTATCAAGACCCGGAAAAATCAAAATTAAGAAAACACTTTGACGACTTGATTCCTCTTTATCCTATGGAGCGCATCAAACTTGAAACAACAAAGGAGAACCTTGCCGTCAGAGTTATGGATTTGATTTCACCTATAGGAAAAGGGCAGAGGGGTTTGATTGTTGCTCCGCCGAGGACAGGAAAAACGGTTCTGTTGCAGAACATAGCCAACAGTGCAACATACAACCACCCTGAGATAATTGTCATTGTGCTTTTAATAGACGAGCGCCCAGAAGAGGTTACGGATATGAAGCGCTCCGTTGAGGCTGAGGTTATAAGTTCAACATTTGACGAACCGCCGGAAAGGCATATACAGGTTGCAGAGATTGTTCTTGAGCGAGCAAAACGTCTCGTGGAGCAGGGACACGATGTGTTAATTCTGCTTGACTCCATTACGAGGCTTGCAAGGGCTTATAATGCCGTTATACCGCCAAGCGGTAAAGTGCTTTCGGGCGGACTGGATTCAAACGCGCTTCAAAAACCAAAACGCTTTTTCGGAGCTGCAAGGAATGTTGAAGACGGGGGCAGCTTAACCATTATGGCGACGGCTCTTATTGAGACCGGTTCGAGAATGGACGACGTCATTTTCGAGGAGTTTAAAGGCACGGGCAATATGGAGCTTCATTTGGACAGAGGCTTATCAGACAGAAGAATATTCCCTGCAATAGATGTAACCCGCTCCGGCACAAGGAAAGAGGAACTGCTCGTTAAAAAAGAACACCTAAACAGGATTTGGATTTTAAGAAAAATACTTGTCGAGATGAACGACATAGATGCTATGCTGTTTCTGCTTGAAAAGCTCTCTAAAACAAAGAATAATATTGAGTTTTTGGAATCTATGAACAGATAGATGAAGTTAGGCTCACTTGAGGTTGATTCACCCTACTTGTTAGCTCCTATGGCTGGCTACACCGATAAGCCCTTCAGATATATATGCAAAAGGTATAAAGCCGGTTTAACGGTTAGCGAACTCATTTCGGTTAATGCGATATATTACAAAAACACAAAAACAGACGAATTGATGCAAAAAAGCGATATTGAAAAACCCTTTTCGATACAGTTATTTGGTGCCGATCCGGATATTTTTTTATACGCAGCTCAAGTTGTAGAGCACAGGTGTGACTGCATAGATATAAATGCCGGTTGCCCTGTGTCGAAAGTCATTAAAGCCTTTGCCGGCTCGTATCTTTTAAAGGACAAAAAACGGCTTTTCGCAATTATAGACAAACTGAAAAAACATATTAAAAAACCGGTAAGTATAAAATTGAGGAAGGGATTTGACAGTTATAGTATGAACGATATTGCCTTTTATAAAGAGCTGCAGGAAAGGGGTATAGATTTTATTGTCATTCATCCTAGACTGCGCAGCCAGTTTTTCAAAGGAGAAATAGACTATGAGCACGTTGCAGCCGTTAAGGAAGCTTTGAGAATAGATGTTGTTGTAAACGGAGGCATAGATTCAGTAGAAAAACTTGAAAAGATAAAAAATATTACAGGTGACGGGTTTTTTATGGTAGGGCAGGCTGCAATAGAAAAACCCTATATCTTTGAAGATCTGTTAATCGGCAAGGATACAAAAAGGGATTTGACATTCATAAAAAATCTGATAAGAGAGCATTTTTTGCTTATGGTTGAACACTACGGAGAAAAGGCAGCCGTGAAAAATTTCAGAAAATTTTTCCACAGATACATAAAAGGCATAAATAATGCAAAGGTTTTTAAAAGTATGATGAACGAATGCAGCGACAGCAAGTGCGTAATTGGGCTTATAAATAATCTGACGAATGCCTAAAATTTGCAACTTTTAAAAGAATTATATAAACTGCTTGTGCATAAGAAAAAACGAGAGTTGGAGGTAATGGCAGAAATAAAAAGTACAGGATTTGAGATTGATAATTCAAATACGGAAACAAGCGTTAATCTCAGACCGTCAAGACTTGATGAATATATAGGGCAAAAAAGTGTTATTGACAGCTTGAAGCTTGCAATAGAAGCGGCAAAAAAGCGTAACGAAACCCTGGAGCACTGCATACTCTACGGTCCTCCGGGTTTGGGAAAGACCACGCTTGCAAATATCATAGCAAAAGAAATGGGTGCAAACATAATAACAACAAGCGGTCCTGCCATAGAAAAGGTGGGTGACATTGCCGCAATACTGACCAATTTAAGCGATAAGGATATAATCTTTATAGACGAAATTCACAGGCTCAACAGGGCTGTTGAAGAGACGCTCTATTCGGCTTTGGAGGACTTTAAGCTCGATATAGTTGTGGGACAGGGTCCGGGTGCAAGGACAATCAGGATAGATTTGCCGCCATTTACACTTGTCGGCGCCACAACACGTATGGGTTTGTTAACGTCACCCCTGCGCGATAGGTTCGGTATAGTGCTGAGGCTGGATTTCTACTCCATTGGCGATTTATCAGCAATAATCAAACGCTCGGCGTCGATTTTAAACATAGACATAGACCAAAAAAGCGCACAATTAATTGCAAAACGTTCGAGGGGAACGCCGAGAGTGGCAAACAAGCTTTTAAGAAGGGTAAGGGATTTGGCTCAGATAGAAAACAACTCTTTGATAAATGCTGCGGTTGTTGAAAAAACGCTTAAAATATTAGATATAGACGAAAGCGGACTTGACTATCTTGATAAAAAGTATATGCGCGTGGTTTTGGAGAAGTTTAACGGCGGTCCGGTGGGTGTTGAGACCATAGCGGCAAGCCTCGGAGAGGATAAGAACACGATAGAGGATGTGATTGAGCCCTATCTTATGCAGATAGGTTATATAAAAAGAACACCAAGAGGCAGAGTGGCGACCGAGCTGTCGTTTAAAAAGTTCGGTTTTTTATCCGGCAGACTTATATACCCTTTAAGCTGCTTGACTTAACCGAATCTTGATTTATAATGCAGAATAAGAGGTGAAAAATGAGAAAATTTATCTATCTTTTTGTAGTCGTTCTATCTTTGACACTATCCTCCTGCGTAACAACGAGAAATGTTCAACAAACCCGGCAAAAAAAGGAGAAAATTGCCATATTGAAGTATGAGATGGCAAGAAATATCGTGCTGCACAAAGACTACACAAGACTACCGGATGCTTTTAGATATCTAAATCAGGCTATTAAGGTTTTTCCCAATGACCCGAAGATGTACTATATGATGGCTTTGGCTTACCAGATGCGTAACGATAAAAAGGAGTATGTTATATATCTTAACAAAGCCATAGAAAAGGATAAGAAGTTTTTCGATGCATACAACGCTTTGGGTATATACGATTTTGAAGAGGGTTTCTATTCGAGGGCGTTGGATATGTTCACTCGATTGATAAAAAATCCTCTGTATATGCACCCGGATGTGGCTTTTTTTAATCGCTCCAGGGTTTATTTAAAGCTAGGCAAGCTAAAAGCCGCTCAAAATGATATCGAAAGTGCACTTATGTTTTCAAACTATAAAAATACTGTATATTGGAAGAGTCTCGTGTCGGTGGAGCTTACGCAAAAGCACTACCTTCAGGCTTTAACAAGCCTGTATAAGATGGAGCAGTATGTAGGTCCCTCCTACTACATAGACTATATGAGAGCCCTCTGCTATGTGAAACTCTCTATGTTTGATAAGGCAAAAGAGCAGCTCGATAAGATAAAAAACGATGATGCCACCTATTATGCATTAAAGTTAAAGCTGCTCAAAGAAATCAATGATTCTAACACTAACAACTGATTTTTCCGATTCCGGGGGCTTTGCGGCAAGACTCAAAGCTCTCATATTAAAGTTGTTTAAAGACGATGTGACAATTGTTGATGTAACGCACAATATTTCACCTTTTAATGCCGTAGAGGCTGCATATATAGTCAGAACAGCTCTTTTGGCTTTTGAGAAAGGTTCTATTCATATAGTAGTTGTTGACCCTGGAGTCGGCAGCAGCAGGGATATAGTTGCCGTAAAGTTCCAATCTTCATACATTATAGCTCCCGATAACGAGAGTTTGTCTTTAATTGAACCTGAGGTTGTAATAAGAATAGACAAGGAGAAAATAAACCCCGAGCCCCCCAAAACATTCGAAGGATACGGCATTATGGTTCCCGCCGCATACAGACTATATAAACAGGGCATTGAAAGTTTGGGAAAACCGTGCAAATTGTCAAGCCCCAAACTGTTTCCCGTTAAAAGAAAAAATGTAATCAGGGGTAAAATCGTTTACATCGACAGGTTTGGAAACTGTATAACAAACATAGAAGAGCATCTGTTTGCAAAATGGTTCAGACTGATAAAGGTTAAGTCATTTAAATTCGAGAAACTTAATAAAACCTATTCAGATAAGACCTCAAGCGCAATGGCAGTAATCAACTCCTCAGGTTTTTTGGAGTTTTCTTTCTATAAGGACAGCTTCCATTCAAAGGCCGGCGTGAATTATCTGGATGATGTTGAGATTGTTTTGGAGTAGTTTCTGCCGTATGTCTCAATTAATAAAAACATAACGGCATATAAAATCAAAATGGCGATCAGGCTCACAGAAACATTGAAGGGCTTCATAAAGGAAAACAGCTCGACCGTTTTTAGCAGTAAAAAAGTTGCAAAATTTACAATACTAAATACTGCATATTTAATGAAAAAGACCGGCAGGAAAGAGACAAACATTGCAAGGAATGAAACGGGCATAACAACGAAGCCGAAATATGGAACGACAATAAAATTGCTGATAAAAGACAGATATGCGACCTTGTGGAAATAGAAAGCACTGATTGGCATTGCAAAGATGCCGATAAGCATGCTGAAAGCTGTATATGCAAGCAGCTTTGAAGCGCTTAAATTTTTTTGGATGAAAGAGTATAGGTATATTGCAACAAAACTCATAAAGAAGGACATAACAAAAGACGGGTTAAATACGGTCGAATATCCAAACAGCAAAACCATTACGGATGCGATAAAAAACAGTATGTTGTATGAGTTTTTAATTCTACCGTAAATAAGAGCCAAAACAAATATCAAAACCATTAAAAAAGACCTGATTGCGGGAATATGCATACCGCTCAGCGCAAAGTAAACAATTGTAGGTAAAAGAGAAAACAGCGATGCAGCTGTTTTTAGGGAAAATCTTTTATAGATATAGCCTATGCGTGAGAGCATAAAATAAAAAAGCGCATAGAAAAGTCCGAACACAAAGCCCATATGCAGACCGGAAACCGACATAATATGAGCTGTTTGTGTGTTTATAAACATATTTTTTATGCTTGATTTGTTTTGTGAATCTCCAAATACGGCATTTTGTAAAAAAAGGTACTCTTTGTTTTGTAAAAAGTAGTAAAATTCCTTCTCCATTTTTTGCCTTATGCGCTCCATAAAAGAAAAAATGCCCTTTGTTGAACCTGTTTTTTTAATATAGCTCACAAAACCGACAAGATATATACCTTTTGAGTGTAGGTATTCTCTGAAAGAGGGGTTTTTTATATTCGATGTGAGTCTTGCTTTGAATGTGATTTTATCGTATAGATTTATATTGTCATAGACTTTCGGAACGAAGACAATCATCTTGGCATTTTTTGTTTTTACATAGAAGGTCAGGTGCTTGCTTTTTCTTATATCATACACAGTGCCTTTAAATATACCGCTTGTTTTACTGATGTCGGGTTTATGGGTTACTGATAAAAAATAGGTAGTGATAACAAAGGCAGCACAAAGTATAAACACTCTGAATCTGAATAAAGACAGCATAGATACGATAAGAAATAACCAAAAAATGCTTATGTTTTCTTTGTAAAAAGCAAAAGCGAGAATGCTCGTAAATACGAAAAAGAAGGGGAAATAGTACAGAAGACGGCTCATTCCACAACTACTGAAGCATACCCTACCACCTGGTTAAAATCCATATTCACTTCCCCGCTTGTCCTGTGGGCTACGAGAGACGCCTTTTTCGAGCCTAAGAGCTTTGCAGAGACAATACAGGCGTAGCTTGGCGCAGCGCCGCACATAGATATGTTGTAACGTTCCACAACATCCAACAGCCCCTCCTCATCCAGACTAATTATCTTATCAAGTGCAAGAGTATCTTTTTTGAGGGTCGTCTCTTGGTCTTCGTAGTGGTTCATATCGCTGCTCACCACTATTAAAACATCTTTGTTAGTCGATTTAATTGCATTGGCTATTGCAGTGCCCAGCCTTTTGAGCTTTTGTCTGTTGTGTGTTCCGATAACGATAGGCACAATCTTGTAGGGTTTGTTTGATATATGCTCTATAAAAGGCAGTTGCACCTCTATACTGTGCTCCTGCAGGTGTGCATAAACATCCCTTTTGGCGGTTGAGTTTTCAATAATAAGGTTTGCAATCTCGCTGTCCGTTTCAGGATTGCCAAACGGCATTTCGTATTCACCCTCAAAAACGGATATCTCTTCGCCCAAACCTGTATGATTGGGTCCCATAACAATATATGTGTCGAAGCCTTCTATCAATTCATAGGCTTTTGCCGCAACCCAACCCGAATATACATAGCCTGCATGAGGCACAATAATAGCTTTGGGCTTGATTTTTTGTTTTGCAGGCTCAATTATGCTATCCAGATAGTTTTTTGTTTCGTTCCAGCTAGCAGGATAAAACGCTCCCGCTGCAACAGCTTTCCTGACAAACATACTTTACGCCCTGTTTTTGATGTACTCTTTCAGATCCTCAATATCCTTTTTTGTAGCCAAACCTATCTCTTCAGCCATATTTTTAAAATCATCCAGAAACAGCTTGTCAAACTGTCTCTTTCTTTTTTTGAGGTGTTCTCTGCCTATTTCAAGGAGGTCTTTATCTTCATAACCCTGTTTTCCCTCATCAACGAGTTCTTTGATTTTGCCTGCAACCCTTTTTTCTATTCCTTCGCCCAAGTAAATAAGTTCTTTTAGCATATCAACCTCCGAGGGTTATAAATTCTTCAAGATGTTCTGCTACGTAGCTGATTTCATTTGCGTCTTTTCCTCCGCCTTGAGCAAATTCGTCTTTTCCCCCGCCTTTTCCCTGTAGTCTTTTTGAAACCTTAGAGACTATATCCTTTGCTTTGAGGGCGTTTGTTAAATCTTTGGTGACCATAGCAATAACGTTAACTTTGCCGTCTTTTTTATTAAAAAGCAATACAACTCCCGAACCCAGCTTTGCCTTTATATTATCACCTATATGCCTGAGTTGCGAAATGTCAAGGTCGTTGAAGATTTGAACATAAACATCGATGCCTTTGATGTTTTTTATGTTGTTTTTATCAAATCCGGCGTTAACAGTCTCTTGCTTGGAAGGTTTTTTTGTTTTTAATTCTTCGATTTTTTTGTCCATATCAAAGATACCCACTCCAAGTTTATGCGATATCTCTTTTAAAATTCTATCCCTTTGCCTTATGTATTCGTATGCACTGATTCCTACTTTTGCCTCTATGCGCCTAACCCCTTTGGACAGGGCGCTCTCTGAAATAATTTTGAACAGACCTATCTCTCCTGTTGCCTTTATATGCGTTCCCCCGCACAGTTCCTTGCTGACACCGTCAACCGATACTACCCTGACTGTATCTTCGTATTTTTCCTCAAACAGGGCAACAGCACCGCTTCTCATAGCCTCATTAATGCTCATAAGTTGTGTTTTCACGGGATAATTTTCCACAATCCAGGAATTTATC
>WGCD01000147.1 GCA_015493995.1 Desulfurellaceae bacterium | reverse complement strand
GTTTAATTAATCAGGGTCAGAAGTTCGGCTTGTTCAAGAAGTTTAAAGAGGTCTTGCTTTCGCTTGGCGGCGCTATGGACGTTGTCGAAGCTCTGGGCAAAAACTATCCTGAAGGCACTTGGATTTCCTGCAGATACTGGTTTGAGTATCCTCCAACGGGCATAAACGGCTCTTTTGTGGAGAGATTCTATAAAAGATGGAAGAAGTATCCGCACTACGTTTCAGAAACTTCATATTCTGCGGTTTATGCCTATAAAAAAGCTGTAGAGAAAGCCAAGAGCGTTAAGACGGACGATGTAATCAAGGCTTTGGAAGGATTAACGTTTGTAACTCCTGCCGGTAGAAGATGGATTAGAAAAGAAGACCATCAGGCTGTTTACGAAGTGCCTTGGGGAAGGGTTGCTCACACAGACAAAGCTCCTTATGTTACGCTTAAAGACGATATAATGGTGTGGCCTGCGGAAGTTTACTATCCGCATCCGCCGTTTGAAGAAAAAGACTATCCCCCCTACTACAAATAAATATTAGCAGCTATGATTGAAACACTTCTGTTCCAGGGATTAACCGGGTTAAGCCAAGGGATGTTCCTGTGGCTCATCTCAAGCGGTTTAACCCTTGTCTTTGGGATTTTGGGAGTCTTGAACTTTGCTCAAGGCTCTCTTTATATGCTCGGTGCTTTTGCAGGATATTCCGTTTTAAAATTAACTGGAAGCTTTTGGCTTGCTGTTTTTTTCGGTCCTGTCTTGGTCGGCATTTTTTCCTTTTTCCTTGAAAAGTTTCTGCTCAAACCCGCATACAAGATGGAGGAGTCTTATCAACTGCTTTTGACCTTTGGTTTTGCTCTTGTTCTTGAAAACCTGGCAAAGCTCATATGGGGTTCTGGATATATTGCATCGCCTCAAGTTCCGGGGCTAAACGGTTTTATAATGTTATTCAACAGACCTTTCCCTACATACTATCTCTTTATTATAGCAATGGGATTTATGAGTGTTGCAGTTTTGTGGTATATTCTAAAATTTACCTGGCCTGGTAGAATTTTAAGAGCTGCAAGCACAAATCAGGAGATGGCTGCCGCTTTGGGTGTCAATGTATCACTACTGTATTCTCTTGTGTTTGCACTTGGAGCTGTTTTGAGTGCGCTTGGCGGTGTTCTTGCAACGCCCATTACCGTAACGTCAAGCGGTATTGGTGATACTGTTATAATAAAAGCATTCCTGGTTATTGTCATAGGTGGGTTGGGAAGTTTAAGAGGGGCATTTGCGGCATCCTTAATAGTAGGTCTAATCGAGTCATACGGAGTAATCTTTTTACCCTCCTTTGAGATGGCTATGATTTATATAATCGTTATTTTCATACTACTTTTCAAACCGTCAGGTCTGTTTCCTGAAAATGTATGACTTAATATGAAAGCAATTTTTGACCCGTTTGAAAAATTTGAAAGATATGTTGTTATTATTATCATAATAGGCTATTTAATTGCGGGTTTTTTGGCACATAGATTTGTTTCGTTTGTTTTAATAAAGGCTATGATACTTTCAATATTCGCAATGGGCTACAGCGTTCTTTTTTCTCGAACAGGTTATTTGTCGTTCGGACACGCTGCATTTTTTGCCGTAGGAGCATATTCAGCGGGGCTTTTTGTTTTACATATCAGCAACTCAATGTTTCTTGCCCTTCTTGTGGCTGTTTTATCATCCTTAATAGTATCATCTGTAGTCGGAATTCTATCTTTGCTTAGAACAAAAATATATTTTGCTATGTTAACACTTGCTTTTGGAATGGGCATATACACA
This sequence comes from Desulfurellaceae bacterium, assembly GCA_015493995.1. Lineage (GTDB taxonomy): Bacteria > Campylobacterota_A > Desulfurellia > Desulfurellales > Hippeaceae > S144-51. The sequence continues at coordinate 608 of WGCD01000147.1, read as the reverse complement.
ATAGTGTGGGAGTGGGAATCTTTAACGGGTGGAGATGACGGCTTAATAGGAATAAACCGTTCGGATTTTCTCGGCAGCTTATCTCTTGCTCCCATATCTCACTACTACTTTTTTTCTTTGTTGTTGCTGGTAATCGCCGTTTTCTTGATTTATTTTATTACCTATTCCCCTTTTGGCTTAATCTTAAACGGCATAAAGGAAAACGAAACAAGAATGCGTTATGCCGGGTTTTCACCTAAAATTTACTCGTTTTTGGCTTTTGCGATAAGCGGTGTTTTTGCAGGACTTGCAGGTTATATAGATGTTTTTTTGGAAAATAGCGCATCACCTATTATGGCGCACTGGAGCGAGTCGGCACTGCCTATATTTGCGGTGCTGCTTGGAGGAATCGAAAGTTTTTCCGGTCCCATAATCGGTGCATTGATATTGACTGCGCTTGTTACATTTCTACAAACCGTATCACCGGAGTGGAAGCTGTGGTACGGATTGATATTTATTGTTGTTATACTCGGATTGAGGGGCGGCATAATGGGTTTTATAAAGTCTCAATTTAGGAAAAAGGATTAAATATGAGTGATAATTCACCTCTTTTGCGCGTTGAAAAATTG
>WGCD01000146.1 GCA_015493995.1 Desulfurellaceae bacterium | reverse complement strand
GTATTATATTTCCGCCTTTTGCCTCTTTGTTTGTTAAGGTTATACCAAAATATAACATTGTATTTAAGGTGTCCTGCATAGTTGCAGGTATAGTGGTAGGTTTAAGCAGTTTTTGGATAGTGAAAGCAACTATTCTCAAGCAGCTGCATAAAATGGCGAAAATAGTGGCAAAAATAGAGCAAAAGGATATATCTTGCATCATTGAGGATAAAAAAATGCTGTCCTCAAAAGACGAAATAGGGCTTTTATCCAATACATTCAACCTATCCATTCGTTCTTTGCAGGGCATTATAGAGCAGATATCAAGCCTTATAGTGACATTGAGCGAACTGTCGAAGAATATAGCCAACGATATACAAAACGTTAAAAATAAGGCAAACGATACCTCAAACGCCCTTGATGAAATCCAAAAAGCTATTGAGTATGCTTCAAATACATACGAAGAGTTTATGGAAAATTTGGAAACAATTAAGTCGCAATTGGATGAAACAGGGCATATTTTCAACAAAAATGTGGATATAATAGAAAATAGCATTGGGTCTATGGACGCTTTATCTGAAAAAATTATAAATATGTCTTCAAAGATAGAAAAATTTAAAGACATAACGGGGAATATGGGGAAATTAATTGCCACAGTCGATGAGATTGCGCAACAGACAAATCTGCTTGCCCTCAATGCCGCAATAGAGGCTGCAAGGGCAGGGGAAGCGGGCAGGGGATTTGCCGTTGTGGCGGATGAGGTTAGAAAGTTGGCTGAAAAAACACAGGATGCAACAAAGAACATCTCGTCTATGATTGATAATTTGAACATTCAATCGGAATTTTTCATAGAAGCCATAGAGGATGCATCAAAGCAATCACTAACCAGCAAAGACGAGGTGCAGGAATTAAAAAGAGCAATAGATGAAATCCAGCATGAAACTGAAAACACAAACTCCAAACTAAACGATTTCTTCAGCGGTCTTGAGACACTGTCTTCTTCTATTTCAGAAATAGAATCGCAGGCAAAAGAGATAGGGGTCTTTTCCGAAGATAACAGAACCTCAACCGAAAACGTATCGCGTGAAATGGTCAGGCTGTCAAAAGAGATAGAAAACCTAAACTCCAAGATACGTGCCTTCAAACTATAGAAGGATTTTTCGTATGAGAAAGATGCCTGAGGTAATAAAATCGGAAAAACTCATACGCTATAAATTTGACGGTTCATACGATTTCGGTTTGGATTACAAGACAAATTACGGCTTTATAAGAAGTCTGTGTATGAAAAACGTTGTCGAAGAGGTTCAAGACTACATAGACAGCTGTTTTCAATACGAGAACATCGTGCAGGTTGGCATAGGGGGAAGTGCTTTAGGGGCAACGGCATCTTTGGAGTTTTTAAAAGGAACACAAAAAAGCTCTCAAAACGGCAAAAGATATTTTAGTCTTGACAATATAGACCCGCAAAGACTAAAGACTGTATTTTCTTTGGATTTGAAAAAAACGCTGTTTCACATAGTTTCAAAAAGCGGCTCCACAATAGAAACCCTGTCCCAATTTTTCGTTATATATGAAAAAATGAAAAAACTCTTTGCCGAAGAGATTAACAAGCATTTTGTTTTTACAACCTCTCAAAGCGGCTTTTTGTATGAGTTTGGCAAGAAACGCGGCATAAAAACATTCTTTATACCCGATGAAGTCGGAGGACGGTACAGTGTTTTTACACCCGTCGGTTTAATAACTTTGGCATTTTCGGGCTATGATATAAGACAATTTATCGAGGGTGCGAAAACAGCCGTAAGAGCCTACAGAAACGGTTGGGGTTTTGCAAACGAATTTGCATCTTTTGCAATCGGAGAGTATAAAAACTCCAAGAATATCTTGGTGTTATTTGTTTATAAAGATAGATTGAAGGGCGTTGCAGAATGGTTTCGGCAACTGTGGGCTGAAAGCCTCGGCAAAGACGGGGAAGGGCAAACACCTGTTGTCTCCGTCGGCACAACAGACCAACATTCTCAACTTCAGCTCTACCAAGACGGACAGAAAGACAAAGCCTTTGTTTTTTTGGATGTAAAACAGGATACTGATTTTGCCATAGAAAACGATTTCGGCTTTGGTTATCTTAAAGATAAAAGCTTAAACGAAATTATGAGTATTGAAAAAAATTCAACTAAAAAAGCGCTTCAGCAAAATCGAATAAAGTGTGCGGATATTTTTATTGAAAAAAACGATGAGTTTAGCCTTGGGGCTTTATACATTTCTTTTATGATTGCAACGGCAAAGGCAGGAAAAATACTAAATATAGACCCGTTTAACCAACCGGGAGTTGAGCTTTCAAAATCCTTATCCAAACAAAAACTTAAAAGCCCGCTAACAAAATAGCCATCAAAACAGGCTAAAAGGATTTTTCAACAGACAACACAATATTTCAGAAAACACAACAAAAATAACAGCGGAAAAAGTTAGCAAAACCTTACATCGTTTTATATGCTCTTTTTCGGGGAATTTGTATGTTTCACCAATAAAAGGCTTTTCTACCTTCGAGTAAGGATATATAACTGTTCCGCCGAGTTTTATTTTCATTGCACCTGCAACAGCACTTTCAGCGTGGGCTGAGTTTGGCGAGGGGTGCTTCAATCTGTCTTTTTTAGCCGTCTTAAAACAGGACAAGCTGTCTTCATTAACAAAATAAGCGCTCAAACATATAAAAAATACCGAAATCCTTGCCGGTATGAAGTTGACAGCATCGTCAAGTCTGGCTGCAAATCTGCCGAATCGTATATATTTGGCGTTTTTATAGCCCACCATAGAATCCAACGTATTAACAGACCTATAAAGCAGTGCAAACAAAACCCCCGAGGCTGTTGGTTCAAAATTTACCGTACAACCTGCAAAAGCCCCTATAAAATACCAGAATACCACGGATGCAAATCCATCGACGAAATTTTCCGACATACTCTCTACGGCAGCCATAACAATTCCGCTTTCATTGAGACTTTGCGTGTCTCTGCCGACAATCATACCTGCATATCTCTTTGCTTTTTCCAAATCGTTTGACTTCAAAGCAAAATAGATTTTATTCGTATGGTCAAACATATCCTTTAAAGCCAAAGAGCTGTAGAGTACAAACACATAAAAAACAGTCTCAAATCCCCTGCCTAAAAAAGAGACGGTATAGACCGCTGCAAAATAGATACAAAAAACGACGGATAAAACCGAAATTGTAAGTATCACACCGTATTTTTCATTGAACAGCCCTCTGTTTTCCATAGGTTTTTGCAAAAAGGAGATTAATCTGCCTATCAATCTGGTCGGGTGCAGACCGTAATGCGGGTCTCCGATAATAAAATCGACTGCAAAAGCCAACAGCAAGACAGCGCAGCAGCTATACATAATTCAAAATAAGCCGTATCAACCTATCGTTATCCTTATTGCTTAAAACGGCAAATCTGAAAAAATTACCCTCCAAACCTTCAAAGTTGCGGCAATCCCTTACAAAAACCCCGTTTTCAAGCAGATATTTCAAAAAATCATCAAGGTTTACATCCTCAATCCATTTTGCAAGAAAAAAATTGGAGGAGCTATCAAAAACCTTTAATCCTTTTTGATTGGATAAAGCCTCTTTAACCTTAAATTTTTCCGTTTTAACAAAACTTTTTGAAGCCTTTTCAAATTCCGCACACCGAACGAGCATTGAGGCAGCCTGCTCGGCAATGGCATTGACGCTCCACGGTTGTTTAACTAAACGAAATTTTTTTGCCGTTTCTTTAGAAGATATGACAGCTCCTACCCTCAACCCCGGCAGGGCGTAAAATTTTGTTAAGGAGTGAAAAACAACGATATTTTCAATTCTACAATTCATCAAGGTTTCATTCTCGAAATCGTCTGTAAACTGAATAAAAGCCTCATCAATAAAAAACCATCTATCGCTAAACCTCTTTGCAAGATTTATAATTTCGCTTTTATCTATAAGATTACCCGTAGGGTTGTTTGGTCTTGCCAAAAAAACGGCATCACAACGCCGCATTTTCTTTTCAAAGGTTTCATCAAATACAAATTCAAAACCGTTTTCTTCTTTTAGAGCAATGGTATCTATTTTGCAACCGTGGATTTTAAACGCTCTTTTATAGTCGTAAAAAGAGGGTTCAAAAATTACAACACTTTTTATATCCAAAGCCGTAGGGGCAAGATATATCAATTCGACAGAGCCGTTTCCCGCAACTATGTTGTCCGAGCCCACACCGAAACGTTCCTCGTAAAACTCTAAAACACCCTCGGAATCCTGTGAGGGATATTTACCGACATACTCTATCAATTTATGCCAATTCAGCTTTAAAGCAGGCGGCACTCCGAAAGGATTTACATTGACGCTAAAATCCGTTATTTCTTTTTGCTTAATATTGAACTTTTTTAAATAAAACAGGTAATCTCCACCGTGTATATGGTTCATTTTAACTTTCCGATTATTTGCATAATTTTATCAATATCAACATAAGTTTTAAATCGCTCAGCCAAAAGCTCATACTGCATTTGTCTGAACTCGTCGTAATCTGTCTTGCTCGGTTTTGTAAATTTATTCTGCGCAACCCTCGAAAGAAAATAGTGTCTAAACTCTTTTTTGTCGAAGATGCCGTGCAGATAACAGCCTGCAATTCTTTCTTTTATCGCTCCGCCGTATGTCTTATAACCGCCCTTATTTACTCTTAAAGCCGGTTTTTCGTTTGATTGTACGGTTTTACCCATATGTATTTCATATCCTTCAATCTCTATATTTCCGTCAATCCACACCGCTTTTGTGTTTGTGAGCATTTTCTTTTTCTCAAGCCTTGTAACAATATCCAATAAACCGAGCCCCGTCGTCTTTTTGCTGTTTGATTCAATAAAGAAAGGGTCGAGGATTTCTTTTGATAGCATCTGGTATCCCCCGCAAATACCGAAAATAAAACCACCCGATTTCTTGTAGCTTTTTATATACTCATCCCATCTTAATCTCTTTACCCACTCTAAATCGTGAACAACGTTTTTTGAACCGGGTATAATCAAAGCGTCATACTCAAGCAGGTCTTTTGGTTTTGACAAATAGTGAATCCTAACCTGTTCCTCAAGATTGAAAGGCAAAAAATCCGTAAAGTTGGATATGTGCGGTAGTTTTAAAACGGCAATGTTTATCATATTTTTATCAACGCACATCTCGCTTTCTAAAACGTTCAAAGGTAGTCCGTCTTCGTATTCTATCTCCATATCATAAAAATAGGGGACAACACCCAAAACGGGTATCCCTGTCCTTTTTTGTATATAATCAATCCCATCTTCAAAAAGCCCTATGTCTCCTCTGAATTTGTTTATTACAAAACCTTTTATCATTTGGCGTTCTTGTCTGTCTAAGCACTCAAGCGTTCCTATAATCTGAGCGAACACACCGCCCTTATCTATATCAGCAATTAGAATAACATTTGCGTCAGCAGCTTTTGCAGTTTTAAAATTTACAAAATCCTGCTTGTGCAGGTTAACCTCAGCACAGGAGCCGGCTCCTTCAATTACAATCAGTTCAAACTCATTTTTGATTTTTTGTAAGCTTTTTAGAGACTCTTGAAACATAAAATCGGTATCTTTGAAATAGTTGTTTGCTTCAAAATTGCCTATGGCTTTGCCGTGAAGGATGACCTGAGCCGTCTTATCGGCTGAGGGTTTTAAAAGCACGGGATTCATATCCTCTGTGGGCATTATGCCGCAGGCAAAAGCCTGTACAGCCTGAGCCCTGCCGATTTCTTTTAAATTATTTGTTACAAACGAATTATTTGACATATTTTGAGCTTTAAACGGTGCGGTTTTTATGCCCATATTCCTGAAAATTCTGCACAGTGCCGTAACAACCACACTTTTTCCTACATCTGAAGCGGTGCCGAAAACTGCCAGTGCTTTTGCGCTCACAACAAAAATCCTTTTAAGTAAGTGCTGAAATAAAAAGCACAAACAAGCAAAACGGACTCTGTTATCTCGGCAGCAGCTCCAAGCATATCGCCGCTAACCCCGCCAATCTTTTTGATGTAAAACAACTTTAATAAAAGCGTGATGAAAAATCCCGTAAAAAGAAGAGTTATTCCCACACCCTTTGCTGTTACTGCACTTAAAGCAAAAGATAGCACAAAAGCAATAACTGCATCTTTTGTGCCTGCATTTTTTACAAAGGGCTGTGCCGTTCCGCCCTCTTTGCGCGCATACGGGGACGTTGATGCAAGATAGCTCATAGAAAACCTCGATGTCACATAAACAGGGAAAAGCAGCAGCAAATCACTGCTGCGAATAATCTTTAAAACTGCAATCCACTTAATCAACACGACAAATATCAGAGCGAGGCTTCCGAATGTGCCTATGTTTGAATCTTTCATTATGCTTAAAATCTTTGTTTTCTCGTATCCTCCGCCGAAAGCATCAGCAGAATCAGCCAGTCCGTCTAAATGTATGCCTCTTGTTAAAAACGCTATAAAAAATACACTAAAAAGCGCTATAAGTTGATACCAATTTGTTAAATACAAGCCTGCCTTGATAAAAGCTGCAAGAATACCTGCAATCAAAAAGCCTACGAGAGGAAACCAGACAACCGCATCTGATAAATCATCGGCATCCTTGCCTGAAACAGGTATTACGGTTAATGTTCTTATGGCACTAACAAAACCTCTTATCATTCCTTGTCGGAAACCCCGGCAGACTCAAACGTAGCCATTTCATTGTATAATTTTACACTTGCCTCTATTAAGCTAAAAGCCAACGCCGCACCTGTTCCCTCTCCGAGCCTCATATCCAAATCGAGTATCGGTCTTGTTCCAATCCACTCGAGAAACTTTTTATGCCCCTTTTCTTTGGATTGATGGCTGAAAAACATATAATCTTTTGTTTTCGGACAAATCTTGTAGGCAACCAAAGCTGCTGCCGAGGAGATAAAGCCGTCAATAACAACGGGCGTGTTCCTCGATGCCGCACCTATTATGGTTCCGCAAATACCGGCTATCTCCAAGCCTCCGACGGCAGCCAAAGCCTCAACGGGGTCTTGCAGATGTTCTTTATTGACCTCCAAAGCCTTTTTGATTACACCTATTTTATGCTTCAACCTTTCATCGTCAATGCCCGTTCCTACGCCGGTTACCTCTTCAACATCAACGCCCGTTAAAGCAGCAAACAGAGCAGAAGACGGTGTTGTATTTGCAATACCCATTTCGCCTGTTCCAATTAAAGTCGCACCCTCGTCTATTGCTTCATGAGTCAACGAGATACCTATATCTATAGCCTGATGTGCCCTCTCAATGCTCATAGCCATACCCTTGGTGATATTATCCGTTCCATAAAGCAGTTTTCTGTCAATGAGCCCTTCCGCATTGTTAAAGTTATGGTCAACACCTATATCAACAACATTTACAAACGCTCCGACGTATCGAGCCAGCACGTTTATGGCTGCATTGTTGTAGAGCATATTCAAAACCATCTGAGCTGTAACCTCTTTGGGGTAGGCACTGACGCCCTCTTCGGCAACTCCGTGGTCTGCTGCAAATGTAAATATAACCTTTTCTTTCATCTTGGGTTTTGTGGTGTTGGTAATAAGACAATATCTTTTGGCAATCTCTTCAAGATAACCAAGACTCCCTTTCGGCTTAGTCAGGTTGTCAAGGTGTTTTTGAATTTCAGGCTCCAAAGCCGTATTTAACGGTTTGATATAGGTCTGAGTTGTTTCAAGCAATCCCATTTTTTTCACCCCCCTTTATTCTTAACGCTATTGCGCTTATCATTAAAAAAACCTCTCTCGCAGATTCGGCAATCGCTCTATTTAGCCCGCCAAGCAAATCCGCATACCTTCTTGCTGTCTCATTATTCGGCATTATCCCCATACCTACCTCATTTGAGACAACTATCAAATCGCATCGGGGCTTTTTTATTGCATTTTTGAAATTGTCAATCTCTTCCAGTTTATCGTAATACATAAGGTTGTTAAGCCAAACCGTTACACAGTCAACGACACAAACATCTGTATTTGATATACTGCTTATGGCATCGGCAAGGTAAACGGGAACCTCTTTTGTTTTAAAACTACTGCCTCTATCCCTTTTGTGTTTTTCTATGCGTTTTTTCATTTCATCGTCAAAAGCCTCTGCCGTAGCCAAAAACAGGCGTCTCTCATACTTCATTGCAAGTTTAACAGCATAGGCGCTTTTACCGCTTCTAACCCCGCCTGTTATAAATATCAAATTTCCCATTTTAAGCCCCTTTTATTTATGTAGCACTTAGAAGTAAACTGTTTTTAAATTATATGTTTTAAGGGTTTTGAAATCAACATAAACGACAGTGAATTAAAAAAACTAAAATGCGAAATTTTTACTTGCGTCAAAAACGTATTAGGGTATATTTATACAAGCAAATATTAAAGGAGTTTTCTTATGGCTAAAAAATACATTTTCATAACGGGCGGTGTTGTGTCGTCCTTAGGAAAGGGTATAACAAGCGCATCCCTGGCTTACCTGCTTATGTCGCACGGTTTAAGTGTTTCTATAGTTAAAATAGACCCATATCTTAATGTTGACCCGGGAACTATGAATCCTTATCAACACGGCGAGGTTTATGTGCTTGACGACGGTGCAGAGACAGACTTAGACTTGGGGCACTACGAACGTTTTACCGGTTTGACACTGTCTAAAAAAAATAATTTCACAACCGGTCAGGTTTATTTCTCGGTTATTACAAAAGAAAGGCACGGCGATTATCTTGGCAAAACCGTCCAGATTATTCCCCACATAACAAACGAAATCAAAAAAAGAATCAAAGAGGCAGGGAAAAACAAGGATGTCTTAATTGTAGAGATAGGCGGAACGATTGGAGACATAGAGGGTTTGCCGTTTTTGGAGGCAATAAGGCAGATGGGTTATAACGAAAAGCGGGAGAACTGCCTGTATGTGCACCTGACACTTGTTCCATACATAAAAACCGCAGGTGAAATAAAGACAAAACCGACACAGCACAGCGTAAAGGAACTCCAGTCAATCGGAATTTCCCCCGACATTATAGTATGCAGAAGCGAACGCCGTTTAAGCAGCGAAGCAAAAGAGAAGATAGCTATGTTCTGTAATGTCGAAAAGGAGGCTGTTATAACGGCTCTGGATGTCAGCACCGTTTATGAGGTTCCTCTGGCTTTTAAAAAGGAAAATTTTGACAAAATGGTCATAAAAAAGCTCTCTTTAGCGATAAAAAGCGAGGGTGACACAAGCAGTTGGGAAAAAATGGTAGATAGGATAAAAAACTCTAAGGAAACAGTTAAAATAGCCTTTGTAGGAAAATATATAGGGCTTAAAGAGTCTTATAAAAGTCTCATAGAGTCGTTTGTTCACTCCGGGGCTGACGTGGGTGTTAAAGTTGATTTAAAGTGGATTGAATCTGAAGAGTTAGAAACCGAAAATTACCCGGAGCTCTTAAACGATGTTGACGGAATACTCGTTCCGGGCGGATTTGGTTCAAGAGGAATAGAGGGCAAGATTAATGCAATTAAATACGCAAGGGAAAACAAAGTTCCCTTTTTGGGCATCTGTCTCGGTATGCAAACCTGTGTTGTCGAGTTTGCAAGAAACGTAGCCGGTCTGCATCAAGCTCATTCGGAAGAGTTTAATGAACAGACCGAGCATAAGGTTATTCACCTTGCAAGAAAATGGCAAAAGGAGGGTGAAATTATAACAAGAGACGAGCAATCCGACAAGGGCGGCACAATGAGACTCGGCAGCTATCCCTGCGTTTTGGGCAAAGATACGCTTGCCAGAAAAATATACAAGAAGGAGAAAATAGAAGAAAGACACAGGCACAGGTATGAATTCAACAACGACTATAGAGAGATTCTGCAAAAAAACGGGCTTGTGATAAGCGGAGTCAGCCCCGATAACGAATTTGTCGAAATTGTTGAACTTAAAAATCACCCATTTTTTATCGGCGTTCAATTCCACCCGGAATTCAAATCAAGACCGTTAAAACCTCATCCTATAATAAAAACATTTGTGGAAAAAAGCTATGAATCAAAAAGAGCTAAAGCAAGAGATAAGAGACAGAAAGTTTAGAAATCTCTACATATTTTGCTCAGACGACTATTTCTTAAAAAAACTATACAGAGAAAGAATAAGAGGGGCAGGGGAGTTTGATTTTGAAGTTATAGACATAAACGACGAAAGCGAGATATACAAAATTGCAGAACATTCAAACTCGAATACGCTGTTTTCAAGAGCAAAAAAAAGGATAATTTATGCAAGAATTCATTATATTTTATCCTCTTATGACATAAAAAGTACAAAAAGCAATATAATTATTTTAGACCCTGCCGGATGCAAAAATTTAAAGCACAAGAACCTTGTAAAATTTGAAACTCCGACGGAAGATGAGATAGATAAATTCATAGTCTATAAAATCGGACAAAACGGTAAAAAAATAGAGAAAAAGGCAGCAGATTTTATTCTGAAACGGTTCGTAAACAAAGACACATCGTCTTTGAATATATTCTTGGAGAAGGTTTTGCTCTACAACATAGACAAAGAGATAATCAAATACGAAGATGTCGAAAAACTCGCCGAAAACGTTCAAAATTACAACGTTTTTAAACTTGCCGAATATGTGATGCAAAATGATTCTGCAAAATTTTTCAATGAGGTTGACGGTGTTTTGGATTCAATCCACCCTTCGGTTGTTGTTTCAATTATTGCCAACGAGGCGATAAAAACGGTTTCATCGGGACTGCTAAACGACAGCGAGCTTGCAAGCACCCCTTTGAAAATTCGCTCTTCAATAAAATACAAACAATATTTTAAAACGCTCGGAATAAAGAGGTTGACCACACTTTTAAACCTGTTAAACGATATGGATTTAATCATTAAAAGCTTAAATGTAAACGGATTTTTGGAACTTTTCAAAGCAAGAATGTTCATTTGGTTTGCAGCACCGAAAACTTAGCTTTTATTGCTTTATTTTTCATTATTCTCTTGATTTAAAAGTGTTTTTGCGTCTTTTTCAAATTCGGCAGGCACCTTTATTTCAACCTTCCCCAAGCCGTTAAGTGTTAATCCGAACGTTATTCCAACACTCTCATATTGAAGTAAAACCGGTATGCCGTAGCTCTCCAGTTTACTTTTTATGATATTTGCTATGTTTATTCCATAAACGGTGTCGATTGTAATAAGACTTGATGGATTTTTCTTCATACCTAAACTATGAACTTAACAGCTTAAAAAGTCAATTATAAAGAATAGGCTATATCAATACAGCTTTACTATCGGCAAAATTCTTATTATTTAAAACCCTCTTTCTATATGGGTTTTTGTAAAACCGATCTATTTCTAACTAAATCAAACAAGTCAACCGAGCTTCTATTTTTTTAGACCATCTATAATAAGGTTCGCTGCTTTTTTTCCGGATTGGAGCATTCCTCCGAATACGGGACCCATCCTATGAGCGCCGTTTACAGCGACAGCCGCCATCCCGGCTACAATAAGTCCGGGGTAAACCTCTTTTGTATATTCAACGGTTGACTGCTCTCCTACCTGTGCCCACATAGGCTTTTCGCCAACAACGCCTCCGGTGGGAGAGTCTATCTTAACCGAGCCTTTTTTGGTTAAAACGCTCGTTACATCCGCATCGTGTCCGGTTGCATCAACCACATATCTGCTTGTTACAACAAGAGGGTCAACCGGAAGGTGAGCCATATTAACGGTTGTCCATCCCACAACCAAACCTCTTACCCTGTAATCTCCGTCTATTTTCTTTAAAACAACATCCTCTATTTCAACCGCATTAAAGACTTTGGCTCCGGCTTTAGTCGCTAAAGATGTAAGAGTGGAAACAGACTCTACAGCATCAGCCGTGTAGTATCCCTCGACATACTTTTCATACCTTATTCCGAATTCGTCGAGTATCTCTCTTCCCATCTCCTGAACAACTATTTCGTTAAACAGCATAGCTCCGCCCCACATACCGCCGCCTATCGTCAGCCTTTTATCGAACAGGGCAACCTTAACGCCTTTTTTTGCTAAGTAGTAAGCACAAACCAATCCTGCAGGTCCTCCGCCAACTATACTGACATCATTTTCCAGATAGTCGGTCAACTTGTTCATATATCTTTCCACAATCGCTTTGGATATAATCTTTTCATCCAATTCAAACATCAATCAAGCACCTCCGTTTTTTATACCGATATAATAAATACCTTTAGGCGTATTCACCTTCTCAATTACGCTGCCCACTCTGTTTTTGTGTTTACTTACTACAATACCATTTTGTTTGCTTTTTATTGTGTGAATGGGCATTTTCAAGTCTCTTTCAACATAAAAAAACAGCCTCAAATTTCTCGCATCACTCATAACATATTCGGGGTTGTTTTTCAAAATAATTCTTGCAATACGATTTCCGTAGCTCCTGTAGTTTGTGTAGTAAGTAAAGAGATAGGAAAAATATGTGGAAATATAGAGTATTTTTACCAATACGGCAAACCCGACAAACGAGATAAATATCAAATTTTGTCTATATATCTCTTTTTTTATGGTATAGATAAAAAGCAGACTTACAAAACCCAAGAGGGCGCAAACTATATAGTCTTTGGTTGCGGTAAACTCATAAACGAAAACAGAAGAGACAAACGAAATAACGGCAACGACAAAAAAAGCAATAACGCTCAATTTTTTTATATTGAAATCGAGTTTCACATACTCAAGTTCGTAATACAAAACACCTATAAGAAAGGCAAAAAAGCCAAACAAAACAAGTGTATATCTGACCCTGCCATCGGGTATCAAGTCGTAAACCATAAAGTTCGGTAAAAAAGCAAAGAGTGAAAATTTAAGCAGTTTTTCTATCTTTTTATTGTTTTGCAACAAAATAAAAAATTCGTCTCTGAAGTGTTTGTTGAAGAATGCAAAAACCAACACCGAAAACGGCAGAAAGTGATACCAAAATTTTACAGGAAAGGTTATCGCGTGAACAAGAGCCCTGAAAATATGTTCTATACTTAATACTCTTGAGCCCGATTCGCTTAACAAAAAGCCCAAAGCGTAGTCGATTTTATGAATGTTGCCGTGTGAAAAGGAAAAAATCCACAGCCCAAAAAGACCGAAAATAATAAAAGAACCAATAACAGAGTGAATGATAAATTTCGCATCCTTAATTTTCTTTTCAAGCAATCCGTATGCCAAAAGAGTAAAATAGAAATAGTGCAAAGCCGGAAACCCCTTTGTCAACAAAGCCAAGGCTGCAAAAAGCGAACCTGTCAAAATGCCGTATTTTTTAAATGCAATCAGGCTGATTATGGAACAAAAAACCAAAAAAGAGAAAAACATATCCGTTTCAGCCAAGATTCCGTAGGAAAAGTAGGTGATAAAAGAGGCAAGAAAAGAAAAAGAGGCAAAAACAGCAGCTTCAATGCCAACAATATCTTTTAGAACAAGAAAGATAACACCTGCGAAGCCCAAAAGAGAAAGAACACTAACCAATCTTGCGGCAAACTCATTTTCTTTGAATATCTTAAAAAACAGGGCGATAATAATATTGTGCAGGGGCGGTTTTTTAAAGTATGCCTTCCCTAAAACCGTGGGCTGTGTATAGTTGCCGCTGTAGTTCATCTCCAAAGCTATTGTGGCTCTTCTTGGTTCCTCGTGTTGAAAATACATACGTCCCAAATGAAAAAAAAGTCCGAAAAGATATAGAGCAAATATTATAATCAAAATTCTTTTTGAGATAAACATATCTATCTTGCAAGCCGTGCGGGTGTTTGAGCAGCTATTTTTTTCGGCTTGAGTCCCATATAACTAAAAGTTTACAAAAAGTTCGTTATCAATTTTTAAAGCCAAATCTTTTAAAACCTGTTTTGCAATCGTTAATCTTGCCTCTTCTGTTGCCGAGACGGCGTCTTTTGCATTGTAATCTCGATATGCGGAAAGAGATTTATCTTTAATTAAATAACCCTTTTCGCCTTTTAAAGAAACAGAGGCAACGATTGTGCATCTGTACATAGATGTTAAACCGCTTGCCGAAAAAGATGAAGGTGAAATATCGTATGAGGTAATCTTAACACTCAAAATTCCATCTGCGCTCTGTTTTTTTACAACGCTTACCCTTGAATCCAAATTCAACTCATTTATCAAGTAACCCTTCATATATGTCTGCAAATTCGGCTCACTTGTCAGGTTTTCAACCGCGGATATGTAAATTTTCGACACACCTCCGGCAAGTCCTGAGTAGCTTCCGACAAAGTTATACGAACAAGAAGACAGAACAAAGGCAAAAAACACAAACAAAATGCCTTTTTTTAACATACTACACCGCCACTATATTTATCAGCTTGTTCTTAACGAATATGACCTTTTTAATATTTTTACCATCTATGTGTCTTTTTACCTTATGGCTTTGCTTAGCCTGTTCAAAAACGCTCTCTTTTGTTGCGTCCACTCCCACTTCCATAGTATCCCTGAGTTTACCGTTTACCGTTACTGCAACGGTAACAACATCTTTTTGTAACGCTTTTTCATCATACTCCGGCCATTCCTGCTCTTCAACAATATCCTTATGACCCGTCATCTCCCACAACTCATTTGCTATATGGGGAGCTATGGGACTTATCAATATGATTAACTTTTCAAGTGAGTATGCAAATAACGCCTTTTCCTTTTCATTATCGGGATTAAAGTTCTGCATAAAGTTCACAAGCTCCATACAGGCTGCGATAGCAGTGTTGAAGTGGTAATCCTCAAAGTCTTTGCTAACCCTTTTTATCGTGCTGTTAATCATAAACGAAAGTTCCTTCAATCTTGATGTGTCAGCCTCAACAGGTTTTGCAGTCAAATCCTTATAAGAGACAACAAGTCTCCAAAGTCTGTTTAAAAATCTGTATGAACCCTCAACTCCCTCATCAGACCATTCCAAATCTTTCTGAGGCGGTGCAGCAAACAGTATGAAGAGTCTCGCCGTATCGGCTCCGTAGTTGTTTATTATATCGTCAGGGTCAACCACGTTTCCTTTGGATTTACTCATCTTTGCGCCGTCTTTAATCACCATCCCTTGAGTTAAAAGCCTCTTAAAAGGTTCGTCTGAGTTCACATAACCCAAATCTCTCAAAACTTTTGTGAAATACCTTGCATAAAGAAGGTGCATAACCGCATGCTCTATTCCGCCAACGTACTGGTCAACATCCATCCAGTAGTCGGCAATCTTTTTATCAAAAATATCCTTATCGTACTTAGGCGAGCAGTATCTCAAAAAATACCAGGACGATTCAACAAAAGTATCGAATGTGTCTGTTTCTCTTTCTGCTTTTTCACCACAAACGGGGCATCTGGTTTCCACAAATTCTTTAACCCTTGCCAGCGGAGAGCCGCCTTCTCCCGTTATCTCAACATTTTCCGGCAATTTTACGGGAAGATTTTCAATTTTTTCAGGCACAATACCACATTTTTTGCAGTAAACAACGGGAATCGGTGCACCCCAGTATCTCTGGCGAGATACGTTCCAATCCCTTAATTTATATTGATAGGTCTGCTTTGCCAAACCTTTTTTTGCAAGCCATTCAACTATTTCCCATTTGGCTTTTTCGTTTTCCATTGTGTCAAATTGAGCCGAGTTTACCAAAACCCCAATATCGGTGTAAGCCTCTTTCAACTCATCACTGCTTTCGGCAGCACCCTTTTTGTATATAACGAGCTTTTTGGGCAGTCCGTATTTTTGGGCAAACTCAAAGTCCCTTTGGTCGTGCGCAGGAACAGCCATTACAACACCTGTTCCGTATTCAAGCAAAACGAAATTTGCCGCATATAAAGGAATTTCTTCGTTGTTCACGGGATTGATAAGATAAATCCCCGTAAATATTCCCTCTTTTTCTTTTGAAAAGTCTCTCTCGACCTTTTTATAGTCATCAACAAACTTTTCCACCTGCTTTTTGTGGCTTTCCGGGACAAAATCGAGCAATTTCGGGTGATTTGGCGCAATGGATGCGAAGGTAACACCAAAAAGCGTATCCGGTCTTGTTGTAAATACCTCAAAATATTCGTCTCTATCTTTAATTTTAAACTTTACGAAAGCTCCTTTCGATTTTCCTATCCAGTTTATCTGCTGAGTTAAAACCCTCTCGGGCCAGCCCTCTTTGATTTTTTCCATATCGTCAAGCAGCTCGTCGGCATAGTCGGTAATCTTAAAAAACCACTCATCAAGCTCTTTTTTAACAACCTCACTGCCGCAGCGCCAACACTTTCCCTCTTCCACCTGCTCGTTTGCCAAAACCGTTTGGCAGGTATTGCAGTAGTTTACGCTGCTCTTTTTCTTATAGACCATACCCCTTTTAAACATCTCTATGAAGACCTTCTGCTCCCACCTGTAGTATTCCGGGTCGCAGGTTGACAAAAGTCTATCCCAATCGTAAGAAAATCCGAGCCTTTTCAGCTCTTTAATCATATAGTCTATGTTTGAGTATGTCCATTTTGCCGGATGGGTTTTATGGGCTATTGCGGCATTTTCGGCTGGCATACCGAAAGCATCAAAGCCTATAGGATGAAGCACGTTAAATCCGTTCATCATTTTGTATCTCGCTATGGCATCGCCTATAGTGTAATTTCTGACATGCCCCATATGAATTCTTCCAGATGGATATGGAAACATTTCAAGTTGATAAAATTTAGGTTTTTTATCAAAATCCCTTGCTTTGAATACCTTCTTTTCGTTCCAAATTTCTTGCCACTTTTTCTCTATTTCGGCAGGGTTATATTTGCACAACTTTACTTCCTCCGTTTCTCAATACTCTAAAATAGCCCCTTTATGAGCCTGTCCTACCATTTTAGCATATCTTGCCAGATAGCCGTAGTTGATTTTCGGCTCTTTGGGTTTAAACTCTTTCTTTCTTTTTTCAATCTCTTTTTCGTCAACAAGCAGCTCTATGGTTTTCTTCTCAACATCTATTTCGATTTCGTCACCCTCTTTAATCAATCCTATCAATCCGCCTCTTGCGGCTTCCGGTGAGATATGACCTATACATAAGCCTTTTGTTGCGCCTGAGAACCTACCGTCGGTAATAAGAGCCACATCCTTATCCAATCCCATTCCTACTATGGCGCTTGTCGGTTGAAGCATCTCCTTCATACCGGGTCCGCCGGCAGGACCTTCATATCTGATTACTACGACATCTCCCTTTTTAATCTTCTTGCCGAATATATCCTTCAAAGCCTCTTCTTCCGAATCAAACACCCTCGCTTTACCGATAAAGTGGTTCATTACACTGTCAACACCCGACTGCTTCAATATCGAACCGTAAGGTGCAAGGTTACCGCTTAAAACACTCAAACCGCCTTTTGGATAGTACGGTTTTTCAAGCGGACGTATGACCTCGTCCCTATATACACGTGAGTTTTGATAATTTTCATATATCGTTTTACCTGTTACGGTCAAGCAATCTCTATTCAATACGCCAAGCGGGTCAATCCTGTTTAACAAAGCCATCATTCCTCCGGCTTCGTCCAAATCCTGGAGGTGATACGGTCCTACAGGTGAAAATGCACACAAATCCGGCACTTTATTGCTTATCTCGTTGAACATATCGAGTCTTAAGTCAACCTTTGCCTCCTGAGCTATTGCCAAAAGATGCAGAACCGTGTTTGTAGAGCAGCCCATAGCCATATCGGCGCATATTGCATTTTTAAAAGAATCTATAGTTAATATATCCCTCGGTTTTATGTCTTTGTCAACGAGTTCCATTATTTTTAAGCCTGCCAACTTGGCAAGTCTCACACGCTCCGACATAGGCGCAGGAATCGTTCCGTTTCCCGGAAGCGACAAACCCAATACCTCACTTATGCAGTTTATTGAGTTAGCAGAATACATTCCCGAACAAGAACCGCAAGAAGGACATCCCGCACTCTCTATGGCTCTCAACTCCTCATCGTCAATATCGCCGTTTAGATAGCGCCCCACAGCCTCAAAAACCTGAGCCACGTCTATGTCTGTTCCTGAAAATCTTCCTGCAAGCATCGGACCGCCTGAAATCATAACGGTAGGTATGTTGACACGTGCCGCAGCCATCATCATCCCGGGGACTATCTTGTCGCAAGCCGGCAGTATGACAAGCCCGTCAACCGGATGAGCATTTACCATGGTCTCAACCGAATCTGCTATAAGCTCCCTTGAAGGAAGCGAATAGTGCATCCCCAAATGCCCCATAGCTATACCGTCGTCAACGCCTATAACGTTAAATTCAACGGGTGTTCCGCCGGCCATATAAATCCCGGCTTTAACCGCAGCCACTATCGACTGCAGATGAACATGCCCCGGAACAATGGTGTTATATGAATTTGCTATCGCTATAATAGGTTTGTTTAATTCTATATCCGTGTAGCCGTCCGCTTTAAATAAAGACCTGTGAGGGGCTCTTTCTGGTCCCTTCAACATAACATCACTTCTTCTTGCCATCTTCTCCCCCTTTTTCAATAATAAATTAGGTCGTTTATATTACTAAAACCGCTTTATGTCAACACCTAAGAGGCTGTATTTACAAAAACCCCTTTCTCTGCAATCCTTGATAAGCAGCGCATAATCTTGTTTTTAAACTTACCGTCTTTCAAATCGTCCGAAAACATATCCCACAGTTGTATATCGGTGCTTATAAATATATCGACCGAACCGTAGTATAAAATATCTATCAAATATGTGAATCTCAAAGCATCCAAAAGTTCATCGTCCGTAAATTTTCTCAAATTTTCTATAAATACGGCATCAATTTTTTCATTAAAGTTTATGTATCTGACCGGATGTATGTCCTTAATTGTTTTTATAAAATCTCCGAATTCAGCATAGAGCTTTCCCCTGCCGTTTGTTTTGTAGCCCAAAAACAGCTCCTTGAGCGTTTTCTTTGATGATTCGTACTGCGTTTTTGGTGCCTTTGTAACCCTGTAATCTTTACCGTCTATTGCAAGAGTTTCAAAAAAATTTATCAAAGAGCCTATTCTTTCTTTGAACACCATCATATCAAATTCTCTACCGCCAAGGGCAACAGGTGTCGTGTTGGATGTTGCAACTATTACGGTATCCGTTTTATTTATCTCTCTTATAAAATTTATACCCATCATAGCATCACCCGGGTCATCCAACTCAAACTCATCCAACAAAACCAAGTCGAACTTTGAAATCTTCTCTATCAGAGGCAGCAGGTTAAAATAGGCTATAAGATACATTAGTTGAGAAAAAGACAGAAAAATAACCTTCCCGTGATAGGCATTGCCTATGGCAGACAAAAGATGGGTTTTCCCCACACCAAATCCCCCGTCTATATAGATACTTTTGGGCTTTTTGCGCCTTTTTAGCAGCTTTTTTGTAAACTTGGAGTAAAATCCGCTTTTATTGTACTCGTTTAAAGATGAGACAAATTCGATTAACTTTTCTTTTGCCTCTTGCTGAGACGGATAGTTTTCATCGGGTATATAGTTTCCAAAACTGCAATCTCTGAACTTATGCGGTATGTTATTTTTGTCTATTAGAAGTTCTATCGGAGTATCAAAACCGATATTTAAAAGATTCAACAAACCTTTTTCCACAACACCTCCCAAAAAAATTATGGGCTTTCTTTTAAAAAAGCCTTGATATTTAGGTCTCTATCAAGCTGTAAAGAAGTTTTATTTCATCTTCCCAAATAGTCGAATCTATCGTCTCCAAAGCCATAGGGATATCGTCAATTCTTTCATCGTTCATAATAAATCTAAACGCATCCAAACCTATATCCCCCTTTCCTATGCTGTGGTGTCTGTCAATCCTGCTTGCAAATTCCGACTTGGCATCGTTTAGATGCATTCCCAAAAGCTTATCAAAACCTATAATTCTCTCGAACTGCTCGAATGTTTTTTTATATGAATACTCGTTCCTTATATCATATCCGGCTGCAAAAAGATGACAGGTATCAATACAAACACCTATCCTTTTTTTATTATCCACCAAATCGATGATTCTTCTCAAATGCTCGAATTTATAACCGACATTTGTTCCCTCGCCTGCGGTATTCTCAAGCACAATAACAATCTTTTCGGTCTTTTTTAATATGTCATTTATGTTTTCGGCTATAATATCGAGACACTCCTCTTCGCTTGACAAATTAAGATGGGCTCCGGGATGAATATTTATATATCTCAAAGATAGCTGCAAGCATCTGTTTATCTCATCTATCAGCGCCATCTTCGATTTTTCCAGCTTTTCACCGTTTTTTATGCCGAGATTTATCAAATAGCTTGCGTGCGGCAAAATGTGTTTTAAGTTAAACCCGAGGCTTTCGCAGTTTTGCTTAAACAGACGTATGTTTGATTCGCTAAAAGGCTTTGCGCTCCACTGTCTCTGATTTTTTACAAACATAGCAAACGCTTTGGCACCGATGAGATTTGCCCTGATAGGAGCGTTTTCAATCCCTTTTGCTATGCTAACGTGAGCTCCCAACATTTTCATAGGGCAAAGATAACAAAATATTGCAGAAATTTAAAGCAATATAAAAATGCTCATTTAATATTCAAAGCAAAAACAGCGATGTATGAACATTTCTCTTGACCTTAAAAGCCATAAGTGTTAAAAAAGCGTATGCACGAACTGAGCGCTAAAAACAGAAAAATTTCGGATATGTTCTCCTCAATAGCTCCTACTTACGACTTGCTCAACCACTACCTGAGTTTTAATATAGACAAGCTGTGGAGAAAAAGGGCTGTTTCGATGCTTGACGGTAAAAACGCACTTGATGTTGCAACGGGAACCTGCGATGTAGCAATAGAGGCTCTAAATAGGGTTGACAGCGTCATAGGCGTTGATTTAAGCATGGGTATGCTCAATATGGGTGCAGAAAAAATCGTCGGAAAAAATATCGATTTGGTTTGTGCTGCTGCTGAAAATCTTCCGTTTAAAGACGAGATGTTTGATAATGTCATAATAGC
This sequence comes from Desulfurellaceae bacterium, assembly GCA_015493995.1. GTDB lineage: Bacteria > Campylobacterota_A > Desulfurellia > Desulfurellales > Hippeaceae > S144-51. Next base: position 60,028 of record WGCD01000146.1, on the reverse strand, counting down.
CTTCGGCATCAGGAATGTGCCGGATAAAATTTCGGCTTTATACGAGTTTAAAAGGGTTTTAAAGCCAAAGGGCAAGCTCGTAGTATTGGAATTTAACAAACCTATATACAAAACTTTCGGAGCAATATATAATCTTTATTCGTCGGTTTTTTTGCCGTTTTTGGGCAAGCTGATATCGGGAAATAGAAGCGCCTATACCTATCTTCCGTCTTCCATAAAGTATTTTCCCGATGTTGACTTCCTAAAGTCTATGATGGAAAGAGTGGGCTTTAAAAATGTTTTTTATGTTCCTTTGACGTTCGGGGTATCTTTTATCCATAGCGGAATAAAGGAGTAGGAGTTATGCTATGAACAAACCGCGCTGCGAAATTCTCGAAATGCTTTTTAGCGGAGACAGTGAGGATAAAAAGGCTTTCATCTACAAGTTAAAGCAACCTTGTGACATTTTGAACATTATTATTAACGACAAGAGCAACTGTTGGGATGTTATAGCATACAACAGGTTCTTTTATGACTACGGTAACGAGGATGAATTAACGGTTTACAATGAGTTACTCTTTCGGTGATGTTGTAATTATAGCCTTTCCATACACCAATATGAACAATACTGTTATGAGACCCGCTATGGTCGTTGTGGATACCGGAGATGAAGATATAATCGTGGCTCGTATAACATCTCAAAGAAGAGATATGGAGACCGAGGTTGAAATACATAACTGGAAAAATAAGGGGCTGCTTATGCAAAGCTATGTCAGGATGTCTAAAATCGCCACTCTAAACAGAAAAGATATAAAGAAAAAGATAAGCTCACTTGATAAGGAAGATATTGAACAGGCAAAAAACGTATTAAAAAAACTTCTTGGTATAAAATAACGGAGGCACAGTGAGAGAAATAATAAATGAATTTAGAAACAGACTACTTCAAATAAAGGAGTATCTTTGACCCCAAACTCCCGAGAATTAAAGAGATTGATGCGGAGTTGGAAAACGAGAAAAACTGGAACGACTATACCCTCCTTCAATCTTTAAAACAGGAAAAACAGCAGCTGGAAACCCAGAGCAAACAGATATCGGAGCTTGAAGAAGAGATAGAAACCCTGCTTGAGCTTGACGAGTTATCCGACGAAGACGAAAGCATAAAAAAAGATGTTAAAGAGGGCGTTGAGTCTCTGTCAAAAAGGATTGAAGATGCCGAAATAAAGGTGTTTTTATCGGATAAGCACGACCCTGCAAATGCCATAGTAACCATTCATTCTGGCGCAGGCGGAACGGAGTCTTGCGACTGGACGTCTATGTTGTTCAGGATGTACTCAATGTGGTCGGAGAAAAACGGGTTTGCGCTTGAAGTTATGGATATTCAAGCAGGAGATGAAGCCGGATACAAAAGCGTAACCTTCACTGTTAAAGGGGAGTTTGCATACGGATACCTAAAAACAGAAAATGGTGTCCACAGGTTGGTGAGAATCTCGCCCTTTGATGCCAATAAAAGAAGACATACAAGTTTTGCCTCGGTTAGTGTTCTGCCTGAGATAAACGACGATGTTGAGATAGATGTAAAACCGGACGATTTAAAAATAGATACTTTCAGAGCATCGGGTGCCGGCGGGCAGCACGTCAACAAGACCGATTCGGCAATTAGAATAACGCATCTGCCCACAGGTATAGTTGTTAGCTGTCAAAACGAAAGAAGCCAGTATAAAAACAAAAGTTTTGCTATGAAAATCTTAAAAGCAAAACTGTATCAGCTTGAAGAAGAAAAGAAAAAAAAGCAGTTAAACGACCTGTCCGGCGATAAAAAAAAGATAGAATGGGGCAGTCAAATAAGGTCTTATGTTTTACACCCATACAAAATGGTTAAAGACCACAGAACAAATTTGGAAAAGAAGGATATGGCGGCTGTAGCCGTGTTAAACGGAGAGCTGGACGACTTTATAAAAGAGGCTTTGAAAAATAATTTATAAGAGGTGCATAGATGGAAGATAGAAACAAACTCATCCAAAGAAGAATTGAGAAGCTCAAAGAATTTAAAAGCAAGGGTATAGAACCTTACAATAACGCTTTTTTGCCTGACAGCTTGGCTGAAGATTTGCATAAAGGCTACGACGAGTCTGATTCCGAGGAGTTGATAAATAAAGATGTATGTGTGTCTGTTGCAGGAAGGGTAATGGCATACCGCTCATTCGGTAAAGCCGGATTTATGAAACTAAAAGACTTTACAGGGCAAATTCAGGTGTATGCAGAAAAAAACAGCCTATCTGAAGAGGATTTCAAACTGTATAAAAAAACAGACATAGGAGATATTATCGGCGTTGAGGGATGCCTGTTCAAGACAAAAACGAAAGAGTTGACTATAAAGGCTAAAAAGATTGTCCTGTTGACAAAATCCATAAGACCGCTTCCCGAAAAATGGCACGGGCTTCAAGATAAAGAGCTGCGGTACAGACAGCGCTATGTTGATTTGATTGTTAATAACGAAGTCAAAGAGACAATGATTAAACGCGCACAAATAATAAATGCTGTCAGGGATTTTATGGTGCAAAACAAATTTACAGAGGTTGAAACCCCTATGATGCATAAACTTGTGGGAGGCGCAACGGCAAAGCCGTTTATAACCCACCATAACGCTTTGGATATAGACCTATATTTGAGAATAGCGCCTGAACTCTATTTAAAAAGACTTGTTGTCGGTGGAATGGAAAGGGTTTTTGAAATTAACAGAAATTTCAGAAACGAGGGAATGGATTTGAAGCACAACCCGGAATTTACGATGATGGAATTTTATATAGCATACAGAAGATATACGTTTTTGCTTGATTTTACCGAGGAGCTTTTTGAATATGTTTTTAAGCGGTTGGGTATAGATGAAAAAAAGGTCGAATTTAACAACCAAATGATAGACTTCTCAAGACCATGGAAAAGACTGGATTTTTTTGACGGCTTGAAAAGTATCGGCGGGCTTGACGAAGAAACGATTAGAAATAAAGAAAAAGCCTATAACATGGCAATAGAACTCGGTAAATCCGTTAAGAAGGATATGAGTTTGGAAAAAATTCTGGCTGAGCTGTTTGATGCTTTAGTGGAACCGAAATTGATTAACCCGACATTTGTTGTAGGGTATCCCGTGGCTATAAGTCCTCTTGCCAGAAGAAGCAATGAAAACCCGGATATTACGGAAAGATTTGAGCTTTTTGTTTCAGGAATGGAGATGGCAAACGGATTTTCGGAATTAAACGACCCGTTCGACCAGAAGGAGAGATTTCTAAAACAGCTTGAGGAAAGAAAAAAAGGGGACGATGAAGCCTCTATGTATGATGCGGATTACATAAGAGCATTGGAATACGGTCTACCGCCAACAGCCGGAGAGGGGATAGGAATAGACAGGCTTGTTATGCTTATGACAAACCACGATTCAATCAGGGACGTCATTCTCTTTCCGTTGATGAAAGACAAAGAAAACGAAGAGATATAGGCTTTTTTAACGAAAAATTCTTTTGTTTTTTTTGACTTTAATCTCGAGACAGGAAACATACTAGGTGTGCATTTTGAGTGGTGATTCCAACAGCTCTATCAAACTTGTTTTAAAGAAAATCCGTTGTTTGAGGTTTTAATCTGAAGTCCTTTTTGCCTGTTTGGGAGGTGTAAAAAACGGCTATTGAGACAGTCGGCGTTGATTACATTCAAACGTAAAATATGATAGGTTGTGTTTGAGGTGAAACAGAAAAGAATATTTTGTTTTTGCGCTGATACAGACAGATAATCAACTATTTGACTTTTAAGTGCAATAGTGCTATAGATGTTATTTGCGTATTTTTACGCTTGTTTTGTATGTACGTGTATGTATTAAAAAAATTTAAGGATTAAGGAGGGCACATGAGTGAAAGCACTTGGAAGACATGTTTTGGCTGAGTACTTTAACTGTGACAAAGAGCTTTTGAACGACCCGCAAAAACTTGAGCAGTTTATGCAGGAAGCTGCAAAAAAAGCCAATGCAACCGTTGTTTCATCGTCGTTTCGAACATTTGAACCTTTTGGAGTCAGTGGAGTCGTGATAGTAGCCGAATCGCATCTTGCCATACACACCTGGCCTGAATACGGTTTTGCTGCTGTTGATTTTTTTACCTGCGGAGACACCTCCAACCCGTGGAAAGCCCACGAATTTTTAAAATCAGTTTTAAAACCTTCTCATACAGAGGAAAAAGAGGTTTTGAGAGGAGTGCTTGAGATAGAGCAGTTCCACTTTAAACCCTCCTTTATCCGACACAAACAAAAAAACAATAGCGCTGCTTATCATTAATAATCAGGGAGGAGCGTATGTTTAACAACCCCCCTACAATCTACTCGATAAAAGCCGCTTCTACCGAAGGCTTTAGCGAATTAAATGCATTTGATGTGGCACTTTTAAAAAGTGGCGTTGGAAATACAAATTTAGTCAAAATGAGCTCTATTTTACCGCCAAACTGTTTAAAGGTTGATGATATTAACCTGCCTCCCGGTGATTTGGTTCCTGTGGCTTATGCTGCAATAACGTCGAGTAAAAAGGGTGAGCTAATATCTGCGGCTGTTGCCGTAGCCGTACCCAAAGACAAAACCAAAAACGGTTTGATTATGGAATATGAAGACAAAAACATCACCAAAGAGGAAGCCGAATCACACGTTATAGAGATGGCAAAGTGGGGTATGGAGTACAGAGGGTATGAGATAGAAAAGATAGAAAGTATAGCAGCAAGCCATATTGTTAAAGAACACGGAGCTGCATTTGCCTGTGTTGTCTTATGGTGGGAATAGATGAACTTTTATTGTGCAGCGTTTGAGTTTCAAAAATCAAATGTGGTTTTGACGGGTGTGCCTTACGACGGCACATCCTCTTTCAGACCCGGCTCCCGTTTTGCTCCGGATGCCATAAGAGAGGCATCCTACGGTATAGAATCGTACAGCCCATACCAAAAAAAAGATTTGAGAGATAAAAAAATATGCGATTTAGGCAATATACCGTTGAGCTTTGGCGATAAACAGCTCAACCTCGATATTATTGAAACGTTTGTCGATAAGCTGATAAAAAAACGCAAAAGATTTATCTTTATGGGCGGCGAGCACCTCGTAAGCTACCCGATAATAAAGAGTTTTAAGAAAAAATACAAAAACCTTACCGTGATACAACTCGATGCTCACAGCGATTTAATAGACTCATACAGAGGGGAGCGTTTTTCTCATGCAACTGTAATGAAGAGAGCGGCGGAGATTGTAGGTTTTGAGAACCTTTATCAGCTTGGCATAAGAAGCCTCAACTCAACCGATACCCTGTTACCTTACAGAGATGAGAAAATGCAACTTTTTTCTTTAAGCAATGCTGAAAAATTTATTAAAGACATAGGGAAAAAGCCTGTTTACGTTACTCTTGATTTGGACGTTTTGGATACATCCGTGTTCCCAGGAACAGGAACGCCTGAACCGGGTGGCGTATCTTATAAAGAACTTCTTGAGTGCATGTTGTTATTTTCTGCATTAAACATTGTCGGTATTGATGTTGTGGAGCTTTCTCCCCATTACGACACAAGCGGAATATCAAGCATAACAGCCGCAAGTATAATAAGGGAACTTATACTTTTATAAAAAACCTTAATTTTATACGATTTGTTTTATTTGTTGCTCCTTACTTGATAAACGGTCTAACCGTATCAAACTTCTGTCCCGTTCGGTTTAATAAAAAACTGAATAAATATAATTTTTCAAAAAATAATTCTTGTTTTGCAAATGCCAGCCCGTAAGTAAAAAAGTGTTGACATATAAATTGTTTTGGGTGTAAAATCTTTTAGTTTGATGTAGAATGTAATATAAAATTTTCTTGAGGAGGTTTAGTGCTATGTTAGCTAATGCCAAGATAAGTGTAATCGGTGCGGGACAGGTCGGCGGCACCACGATGATGAGGCTTGCCGAAAAAGAGCTTGCCAAGACCGTTGTTGTGGTTGATATCGTTGAGGGTCTGCCACAGGGAAAGGCTCTTGATGAGATGGAAGCCTCTCCGATTGAAGGATTTGATACGGAAATTATCGGAACAAACGATTATAAGGATACGGAAAACTCCGATATAGTCATTATCACTTCCGGCTTACCGAGGAAACCGGGTATGAGCAGAGACGACCTGCTTGTAACAAATGTTAAAATTATGAAAGAGGTCACCGAGCAGGTAGCAAAATACTCTCCCAATGCAATTATAGTTGTTGTTGCCAATCCTCTTGATGCAATGGTGTATGCAGCCAAAAAAGTCAGCGGTTTTGCCGATGATAAGGTGTTTGGGCAGGCGGGATGTTTGGACTCAACGAGATTTGCAAGGTTTATAGCTTGGGAGGCAAAATGCTCTGTAAAAGCTGTTCAAGCAATGACACTCGGCGGGCACGGAGACGATATGGTTCCTTTGACAAGGTATTCAACGGTCAGAGGCGTTCCAATCACAGAGATATTTGATAAGGATACCATAGAGAGACTTGTTGAAAGAACAAGGAAAGGTGGCGGCGAAATAGTTTCACTTTTAAAGACCGGTTCGGCTTTCTATGCAACGGCATCGGCTGTTGTTCAGATGATAGAATCCATCGTGCTTGACAAGAAAGATATTTTGCCTTGTGCTGTTAAAACGCAGGGTAAATACGGACTTGACCCTGACTTGTATGTAGGACTACCTACAAGATTGGGTCAAAACGGTGTTGAAGAGGTTGTAGAGCTGAAGCTAAATCAAGAAGAATTGGATGCTCTAAAAGCCTCTGCAGACCACGTAAGGGCACTGTGCAATAGAGTGGAAGAGTTAAAACTTTTATAAAATATTAAGGAAGCTGCTATGTCTGAAATAAGAAATGTTAGTGTAAAGGATGTAGAAGAAGCCATCTATAAGCTTGCTTTGGATGCTGCCTACCATATACCCGAAGATGTGCTTGAGGCTGAGAAAAAGGCTTATGAAAAAGAAAAATCAGAAGTGGCCAAAAAGGTTTTGGAGACCATTTTCCAGAACATAGAGGTGTCATCAAAAGAGGAGTTTCCTCTTTGTCAGGATACCGGTCTCGGAGTTATATTTATGGAGGTAGGACAGGATGTACACTTTGTTGACGGGTATGTGGTGGATGCAATAAATAACGGCGTTGAAAGGGCGTATAAAGACGGATATTTAAGAAAATCATCCTGCAACCCTCTAACGAGAGAGAATTACGGCAATAATCTACCTGCCATAGTCCACACATTTGTCGTTCCAGGAGACAAAGTCAGATTGATATTTGACGCAAAAGGCGGCGGCAGCGAATCAATGAGCAAGGTTCAGATGATGAAGCCTGCCGACGGAAGAGAGGGAATAGTTAAAACGGTCGTTGACTGGATGATTCAGGCAGGACCAAACCCATGCCCGCCAACCATAGTGGGTGTTGGAATAGGTGCTGACTTTGAAAGATGTGCTGTTATGGCTAAACACGCAACATTGAGGAAAGTGGGAGAACCGAGCCCCGACCCGGTTTTGGCTGATATGGAGCAGGAGATACTCACAAAGATAAACAATTCGGGTGTTGGCCCCGCCGGTTTGGGTGGTTTGACAACAGCTTTGGCTGTTCATATAGAGATGGAGCCTTGTCACATAGCAACATTGCCTTTGGCTATCAACACGGCTTGTCACGTCAACAGGCATAAAGAGATAGAGCTTTAAAGGAGTGGAATATGGCAGAATACAGATTGACTACGCCATTGAGCGATGAAGATATTATGAAGTTGAAAGCCGGGGACACGGTCTATCTTTCGGGTGTGTTATACACTGCAAGGGACGCCGCCCATATGAGAATGGTGAAGGCTTTGGAAGAAGGCAAAGAGCTTCCGTTTGATGTTAAGGGACAGGTAATCTACTACGTAGGACCCTCACCGGCAAGACCCGGAAAGCCCATAGGTTCGGCAGGACCGACTACAAGCTACAGAATGAATCCTTTTGCACCAAAATTAATCGCTTTGGGACAAAAGGGTATGATTGGCAAGGGTAAGATGAGCGACGAGGTCAAAGAAGCTTGTGCCAAATATAAGGCTTGTTATTTTGCTTCGATTGGCGGGGCTGCTGCAGTTGTGGGCAGTTCGGTAAAAAAAGCTGAAATTATAGCCTATCCCGAACTGGGACCTGAAGCTGTAAGAAAACTTGAGGTTGAAAATATGCCTCTCTTTGTTTGTTTCGACTCTTATGGAAACGACCTATACGAGATGGCTAAAAAAGAGTGGGCTAATAAATTATAGGTTTATAACTACGAGTCAATCTAACTACAATTTCGGATTGGCTCGTAGTTTGTTGACAAATACTTAATTTAGTAGTAAAGTTAGAAAAATTTTTAGAAAGGAGGTTGAGGTTATACCTTTAATCGATTTGGTATAACCGAGAGCACTATGGATTGGTATAGAGGACATCCGCATCATATTCAGTACAAGTGGCATGAGGGTTTTGTTGCATGGCTGTTTCACAGAATAACCGGCTTATTGCTCATTCTTTATCTGTTTTTGCACCAGTGGGTTATTGCAACTCTTCAAAACCCGAACACGTTCGATGCAACAATGAAGGCAGTCGAGAATCCTATATTTAAACTTGCGGAAATAGGGTTGTGGCTTGTTGCATCCTATCATGCCGTTAACGGTTTAAGGGTAATTTTGGTTAATTTTGCAGGTGCAGCGGAAAGAAGCAACTATAAAGGAAACGTTTGGATTTTCTGGGTAATTTTTGCAATTGTCTTTGTGGCAGGCGCAATTCCTATGTTTATGTACCTTTAAATAGGAGGAGGTATTATCTAAAATGATGTACATGAGAGGTTTCATAGATAGATATCAAGGAAGCGGCAAGAGCGGCGAGTGGAATTGGCTGTTTCAGAGAGTTTCCGGTGCTGCTTTATTGGTTCTGCTTTTGGGGCACTTCTTTATTGAACACTTCACAGGTGTTCAAATCGATTATCAAACTGTTTCCGCAAGATTGGCTTCAACAGGTTGGAAATTGTTTGATTTGACCTTTGTTGTTTTTGCCCTTTATCATGGTATAAACGGTATTTTTATGGTAATTGAGGACTACGTTCATTCAGGATGGAGAGTTTTCTGGAAAGGCTTCTTCTGGATCGTAGGTATTTTGTATCTGGTTTTGGCAGCCATAACAATCCTACCGTTTAAGGGTTAATTAAAAGGAGGCTTTTAGTAATGGCAGATATAAGTGTTAGAATAGAAGAATTTGATGTTGTTATAGTCGGAGCTGGTGGAGCCGGTATGGCTGCAGCCGTTCAGACGGGTATGGCAGGGTTAAAAACGGCTGTTATATCCGAGGTTTATCCGACAAGGTCTCATACGGTTTCGGCTCAAGGCGGCATCAATGCTGCTTTGGCAAATATGGATGAGGACTACTGGATTTGGCATATGTACGACACCGTAAAAGGCGGTGACTACATAGGCGACCAGGACGCAATGGAGTTTTTTACAAAGAACGCACCAAAAACGATTATTGAGCTTGAGCACTGGGGAATGCCTTTTTCAAGAACAGAGAAAGGCACAGCTTATCAAAGGGCTTTCGGCGGACAGACAAGAAACTTCGGTGAGTCCATTGCTCACAGAGCTACGGCTGTTGCAGACAGGTCAGGGCACGCTATAGTCCATACACTGTTCGAAAGAACATTGAGACCAGATATTGTTCAGTATGTCAGCTACTATTCAGAATATTACGCACTGAAGCTTTTAAGAAACGAAGAGGGCACCGTTATGGGTGTTGTAGCCTGGGATATGGTTAACGGAGGCGTTCACATCTTCTTTGCATATGCTACCATACTTGCCTCAGGCGGTAACACGAGAAACTTCAGAACAAACACCAATGCGCATGTTAACACCGGTATTGGCTGGAAGCTGTGCGCACAAGCCGGTATCCCCATAAAAGACCCTGAATTTGTTCAGTTTCACCCGACAGGAATTTACGGCGTCGGAAACTTGATTACAGAGGGCGTTAGAGGCGAAGGCGGATACTTGCTTAACGCTCAGGGTGAAAGGTTTATGAAAAAATACGCTCCTCACGTTCTTGACCTTGCATCCCGCGATGTTGTTTCAAGAGGTATGGCAACAGAGATTAGAGAGGGCCGCGGTGTCGGTCCTAAAAAAGACCACGTTCTTCTAAAACTCGACCATCTCGGTAAAGACTTCATTATGGACAAACTGCCGGGCATTTGGGAACTTGCATATAAATTTGTCGGTGTTGACTGTACAAAAGACCCGATTCCTGTTCAACCTACGGCTCACTACCATATGGGCGGAATACCCACAAATATACACGGTCAGGTGGTTGATTGGGATAAAGATAATAAAGAGGTTCCAATTCCCGGATTATATGCTGCCGGCGAGGTTGGATGCGGTTCATTGCACGGAGCAAACAGACTCGGCTGCAACTCACTGCTTGACTTGGTCATTACAGGCAAAGAAGCCGGAAGACACGCCGCAAGATGGATTTTGGACGAGCATCCTACATTCCCGAATCCTCCTGAAGAGTTTGTTGCTGATAAGTATGCAAAAGATGTTATGGATAAACTTAACGAGCTGTTTGACGGTCCTGAAGGAACGGTTAAGATGGATGAAATTTGGGAAGACCTCCAGGATACGATGCAGGCTGATATGTCGGTCTTCAGGATAGAGGAAGGATTGACAAGGCAGCTTGCAAGACTGGATGAATACTTCGAGAAATTCAAAAAAGTCGGTTTGTCTGATAAAAGTAAAGTATTCAATACGGAACTTTGCGAATACTTCGATTTGGAAAATATGCTGTATGTATCAAAGATAGAAACGGTTGCGGCATATAACAGAAAAGAAAGCAGGGGAGCTCATTACAGAGACGACTATCCCGAAAGGGATGATGCTAACTGGATGTTGCACACTGCTGCTTACTGGAAAGAGGATGGAAGCGTAGTGACGGAATATAAACCTGTTAGACAGAAACCTCTTACGGCTCCAACCTTCCAGCCTAAGAAGAGAGTTTATTAAAAAGGGGGAGAACAGATGGCTTTACATGTTGGAGATAAAGTAGTATTTAAGATTTTCAGATATGACCCGGAAAAAGACAAAGCTCCCTACTATAAGGATTATGAGGTAGAAATAAGAAGAGAAGGAATGATGGTTTTAACAGGCTTAAACCAGATAAAATGGGAGCAGGATCCTAGTCTTACATACAGAAGAAGCTGCCGTGAAGGCGTTTGCGGTTCTGACGGTATGAACATTAACGGTGTAAATACCGTTTCCTGTATGTCTCATATTGAAGACTACAACTCAAACGTTTTGGTCATAAAACCGCTTCCGGGATTCCCCATAATTAAAGACCTTGTTTGCGACTTTGAAGATTTCTTTAACAAATATTATGTGGTTAAGCCCTACCTCATTGAGAAAAATCCGCCTCCGGGAAGGGAAAGACTTCAAAGCATCGAAGACAGGGAGAGGCTAAACGGTCTTTATGAGTGCATCCTGTGCGGATGCTGTTCAAGCTCCTGTCCGTCATACTGGGCTGACCCTGACTATCTCGGACCGTCAGCTATGATAAATGCTGCAAGGTTTGTCTTTGATACAAGGGATGAGGGTTCTGACGAGAGATTGGATGCGGTTAATAATATACACGGCGTTTGGAGATGCCACACCATATTGAACTGTATCAGCGCTTGCCCGAAAGAACTCAATCCGACAAAAGCAATTGGAATGCTGCAAAAAGAGATTCTGAAAAGAACATACTAATCTTTTCTTAGCGAAAAGGGGCTTTTTTAGTCCTTTTTCGCTTTCTTATTTAGTTTTTTATTGTCGATTTTATACTACCGTCAAAAAAGCGTGTGATTATACAATCGTTTTTCTTTGCTTCATTAACCGACTTCAACGGTTTGCCCTGCGTATCGGTTGTTATCGTGTAGCCTCTTTTTAGAATATTTTCGGGATTTAACGATGTCAGCTTATAGGTGTAACCATCTAAATCTCTTCTTCCGTTTTCCAGTATTAATTTAATCTTTTCTTCGATTTTAAACTGAAACAACTCCGTTTTATGTTTTATCGTTTTTAGTTTTGTTGAGGGTGAATTTCCGACTATTACGTTCAAGTGCTTCTGAATTTGCGATTTTTTTGAGGCTATTTTATTTAACACAGATGAGTTTATTTTCTGTTCGAGATTGTCTAAATACAAAATCCTGTTGCCGATAAAACCGTCAATCCTCAAGCGAAATCTCACTTTGGAATATAGTGTAAGCTGCCTATTGTTATTGTTTAAAATTCTTTGCATATTCAGCCCGAGGATGCGTTTGAATTTTTTTATGTTTTCCAGCATCTCAACCTTTGATTTCGTAATCAGTTCGGCAGCAGCAGACGGAGTTTCAGCCCTTAAATCCGCAACAAAATCACACAGTGTAAAGTCTGTTTCGTGCCCTACTGCACTGATTGTAGGAAATTTTACATCGAAAAATCCTTTTGCAATATCTGGGTCGTTGAATATCCATAAATCTTCATTGGAACCGCCTCCTCTTGCAAGCACAACCATATCGGCTTTATCGATTTTGTTTATCTCTTTAAACGCCTTTAAAATAGATTCTTTGGCGGTTTCTCCCTGAACACTTACGGGATATATATAAATATCAACTCCTGCTCCCCTTCTTTTTATAATATTGATTATATCCTGAACAGCTGCTCCTGTAGGGCTTGTTATCACGATAACTTTTCTTGGATATGGCGGAACAGCTCTTTTTCTGTCGAAATACCCTTGTTGTTTAAATTCCTGTTTCAGCTTCTCTAAATCGTAGAACTTCTTTCCCGCTCCAGAAAGTCTTATATGCTCTGCAACGATTCGATACTCGCCACCTTTTAGATACAGGCTCAAAGAACCAAAAAGAACGACTTTCATACCGTTTTTTAGTTCGAACCGTATATTTTTGAGTCTGTTTTTATAGACAATCACACCCAAAGATGCCTTCTCGTCCACAAGCGAAAAGTATAAGTGCCCCGTTGAGGAGTAACGCAGAGACGATATCTCTCCCTCTACCCATATGCCGTAAAAGTTCGCCTCAAGAATATCCTTAATAAGTTTAGTTATTTGTGCTACGCTGTAAATTTTAACGGACATTTTTCTTTGAAATTCTCAAAGACTCTTTTATTAAGTCTTCCAAAGAGATTGCAGGGTTTTGTTCATATACTGTCTTTACCACATTAACGGAGTGTGATTTCGGAAAGCCCATATTCTCAAGAACCTCTATGGCGTCATAGACTATTCTGTCAAAGCTTTCCTGCTCGGGTAATTTTGATGCAAACTCAACAATTATGGACAGAGCCGTTTTCTTCCCTATGCCGGGAACGGTTGTTAATATTTTTTCATCCTTATTTGATACGGCTTGATAAAATTGCTCTATCGAAAGACTCGATAAAACGGAGATGGCAGTTTGAGGACCTATCTTGGATATTTTTCTGAGGGCATTAAAAAGATTCTTCTCTTCAACGGTGTAAAATCCATACAGTCTTACCATTTTCTCACCGATAATCGTCTCTGTGAAAAGTTTGCAGATACTACCCTCGCTCGGCAGCTTCACATAGGTTGATAATGGTATAAAAACCCTAAACATAATGCCTTTTACATTGACCACAACAAAAAGGCTCTCTTTGCTGCTTAATATTCCCTCTAAAGCATACAGCATTTACAGTATCTCCACTTTTACCTTATCCCACTGTCTGCACTTGGGGCATAAAAAAAAGTGATTATGCGTTGAATATCCGCAATTTGTGCAGGTATATCTGGTATATCTGTCCTGCTCTTCATCTATAAATTCCAGAATAAAGTCCGGCATTCTATCCCTTTCAATCTGTATAAATTTTTTAAAAACGGACTCGGGCTTTACACCGATTTTTATGAGTTTTTTGTATAAAGACAGGGATTTTTTCTTTTCGTTTATATTAAACAGGTGGTTGGCACAAAAAAACAGTATGTATCTATTGTCGGGAAATAAAACAAGAAGATTTTTAATAACCTTTTTCAATGCCTCTATGTCGTTTATTTTCGATAAAGCAACATCCGTTAGTCCAGGGTTTATCTTACAAACCTGCTCCCACTGTTTATAAGCTTTGTCAATATCGCCCATACCCATAAAAACGTCTCCGAGTTTTAAACGGGCGTCAATACAATCGTCATATATTTTCAATGCTTTCTCAAAACTTTTTTTTGCTTGACTTAAATCGTTTTCTTTTAACTTCTCTTTACCTATTTCGGTCAGGATATGTGCAAGTCTGTGCTCATCGCCCTTTGAAAATCTTTTATACCACACCAGAGCGTTTTCCCAATCCTTCGAATCCTCATAAACCTCATAGAGCAATTTTTTCGCCTGCTGATTTTTCGGATCGATGGACAAAGCGTTCTTGAAGTACTCCTTAGCCCTGTCATAGAGCCCTGCTTTCCTGTAGTCAACACCTATGTTTATGTATAGTTTTAGCTTTGTCTGTTTGTTAAGATGGGGTCTGACCATAAGACTTTTATGTATAATCAAAGCTCTGTTTATCTCTCCCTTTTTTCTGAAAAGATTGCCGATACTTACATAAATATCTATTAAATCCGGGTCAAGTTTGGCGGTTTCTGTGAATTCTTCTATTGCTTTATCGGTGTCGTCTTCAATTATGTAGTTTATACCCTTGACATAGCTTTCGAGTTTCTTTTTATCGAAGTTATCCTTCTTGTTTTTACCCAAAAACCAGACATAAGAAAAGAGGATTCCCAACAAAAACGCAAATAAAACAACAAAAAAAGTATAGTGATATCCTAAAAAAGTATTTATGAAATCTATATTCAGATGCATAGTGCTACTCTTTTGTTATTGTCAACTGTCTGAGTTTCGCTATCTCTTCTTTTAAGGCTTTTATCTCCCTATTTTTGTTTTTAACCTCTTTTTTTATGGACAGTTCGTCAACGAACATAAAAAACCAACCGATAAAAATACCTATAAAAACGGATATGAATACAACAAGCCAAAGAGGCATATTCTCAAACTTGACACTTAAATAGGTTACGCTTACAAATTGGTTATTGTATAGTATAAAAAGCCCCAAAAGAGCCAAAATTATCACAATCAAAACTATTCTTATAATCTTCATAGACTATCCTTCCAAATATTTTTTTATTTTTTCGTACGTCTCTTCTATGGATTCGGATATAACCTTAACATCGGCAACGGTTGACATAAAATTCGTATCCCCGCTCCACCTTGGAACTATGTGAATGTGTATATGGTCGTCAATACCGGCTCCTGCAACCCTGCCCAAATTCATTCCGAGATTAAATCCGTCGGGCTTTAGAGCTTTTTTTAGGGCATCCAAACCTCTGTTTACCATATGGAACATATCGAGCTGCTCTTGAGCCCCTAAAGATAAAGATGTGTCTATGTGTCTGTTTGGAACAATCATTATGTGTCCCGCATTGTAGGGATATTTGTTCATTATTATAAATGAGTGCTCGGAACGAAATAAAATCAGATGTTTTTTATCGCTATCTGCTCGATACGCATTACAAAACACGCACCCGTCCTCTTTTTTGTCAGAGAGTATATATCCTATGCGCCAGGGAGCCCACATTCTGTCCATTTTTAAAATTTCCTGTTGTCTATTATCCTTTTTGCTTTGCCCATACTGCGCTCTATGGAGTGCGGCTCTACAAGTTTTACGCTTACATCTATTCCCAAAGCGCTCTTCAATTCGTAGTTTATATTATCCAAAAATTGCTTCTGTTTTTTCATTTCATCAAAGAACAGGTTGGCATTTGCCTCCACCATAACCGTTGCAACATCCAAAGCGCCCTTTCTATCCACAACAATTTGATAGTGTGGCGAAATTCCTTCTATGTTAAACAGCACCTCTTCTATCTGGCTCGGAAACACGTTAACGCCCCTTATTATCAACATATCGTCTGTTCTGCCTATTGGCTTGGACATCTTTGCAAGCGTTCTTCCGCAGGAACACGGTTTTGTACTTATTTTCGTTATGTCTCTTGTCCTATATCTGAAAACGGGAAGCGCCTCTTTGGTTAGAGTGGTTATAACAAGCTCACCATACTCTCCCTCTTTAACCGGTTTATCTGTTTCTGGATTTATAATCTCGGCTATAAAGTTATCTTCTGCGATGTGCATACCGTTTTGCTCTTCGCATTCACCGGAAAAGCCCGGTCCCATAATCTCGCTTAAACCGTAATTATCGTAAGCCTTGATATTTAGTTCGGCTTCTATTTTCTTCCTCATCTGGTCACTCCAGGGCTCAGCTCCAAACATACCTATGCGCAGTTTGAGGTCTTTTTCTATGTCAATTCCGCTTTCTTTGGCTACCTCGGCAATATGCAGTGCATAGCTCGGGGTGCAAACAAGAACGGTTGCGCCGTAATCTTTTATCAACATTATTTGCCTTTTTGTATTTCCGCTTGATGCCGGAACAATTGCAGCTCCTATCTTTTCAAGCCCGTAGTGCAGCCCGAATCCACCCGTAAACAATCCGTACCCGAAAGCTATATGGACGATATCCTCGTCTGTTACACCGGCAGCTTTGGCAATCCTTGCTATAAGGTTTGTCCAGGTTTCCAAATCGTTTTTAGTGTATCCGACAACGGTAGGTTTTCCGGTTGTCCCGCTTGATGAGTGAATTCTTACAATCTGTTTCATATCCGTGGCAAAAAGACCGAAAGGATAGTTGTCTCTGAAATCGTTTTTTGTTGTAAAGGGCAGTTTTCTTATATCCTCAATGGTTTTTATGCTGCTTTTGTCTATTCCGAAATCATCGAACTTTTTTTTGTAAAAGGGAACGTTGTTGTATGCGTACTCTATCTTTTCTTTTAAAAGTTCAACCTGAAGGTTTTCTATCTCCTTACGGGACATCGTTTCCCTGTCTTTATTCCAAAACATAAAATCTCCTAAATTTTTCTAAAAAATTCTTCTTTTAACAGTTCTTCGTTTGCGGTTAGAAGCTTTTCTATAGCTTCGTCGATTTCCTCAAACTTAAACAGCATAACGGCTTTGTTTTCAAGCGCATTGACAAATGTGTACATATACTCAATATTCAAATCAAGATTGCTGATTGTATTCAAAAGCTCACTCAGACCACCGCTTTCATCCTTAACGGCTATTGCCAAAACCTCGTTTTTTTTAATAATAAAATCAGAATCCATCAAGGCGTCGTATGCCTCTTTGGGTTTGTCAACCACGAATCTTAATATGCCGAAATCCATGGTATCGGCAAGACTCATAGCTCTTATGTTTACACCGGCGTCCTTCATTGTTTTCGTAACGTTATAGAATCTCCCTTTCTTGTTTTCTATAAATACGCTTATTTGGGTTATCTTATAATCTTGTATATTCATTTTCACCTCCCTTTTCTTTTGCTTAGTATAATTATTACACAGCCTTTATTCAAGCAAAATCCTTAAAAAACAGAGTTTCCTCTTGAAAAAGAGGCTTAATTATTATAATCTTTAGCGCAAATAATTTTTGGGGGTGGTAAGTTGAAGGTAGCTATCAACGGTTTCGGAAGGATTGGAAGAGCTTTTTTCAGAACCTCAATTGGCTATGATGATATAGATATTGTTGCTATTAACGATTTGACAGATGCAAAGACATTGGCTCACCTTTTGAAATACGATTCTGTTCACGGTGTATTGAGAAATAATAAGATAGGCTATGAGGATGATGCAATACTGTTTGACTCGAAAAAGATAAAGATATATGCTCAAAAAGACCCTGCAAATCTCCCCTGGGGTGAGCTTGGTGTTGATGTTGTTCTTGAATCCACTGGACTTTTTAGAAGTAAGGACAAGGCGTCGGCGCACATAAAAGCAGGAGCCAAAAAGGTTGTGATAAGTGCACCTGCAAAGGGCAGTGATGTGCCTACCGTTGTGCTTGGAGTTAACGATAAAACTTTCGATTTTGAAAACACCGATATTTTATCAAATGCCTCATGCACTACCAACTGCGTTTCTCCCGTAGCAAAAGTGCTTAACGATGAATTTAAAATAGTGAAAGGGTTGATGACAACAGTCCATTCATACACAAACGACCAGAGGATACTTGACCTGCCCCACTCCGATTTAAGAAGGGCAAGGGCTGCAGCTGAAAACATCATACCCACCACAACGGGAGCGGCAATTGCCGTAGGACTTGTGCTGCCTGAACTAAAGGGTAAATTAGACGGAATTTCCATAAGGGTTCCAACCTCAAACGTATCACTGGTCGATTTGGTTGTTGAGATTAAAAAGGATGCAGCAATTGAAGAGATTAACGCCGCCGTTAAAAAAGAGGCGCAAACAAACTTAAAAGGCATATTGGAATACACCGAAGAACCGGTTGTGTCAAAAGATTTAAACGGTAATCCGCATTCAAGCATATTTGATGCAATAAGCACTATGGTTATAGATAAAAGAATGGTGAAGGTGCTCTCCTGGTATGACAATGAATGGGGATATTCTTCGAGGCTGAGAGATTTAATGCTTAGATTAAAAGGTTTTGTGTAGATGAAATATATCAACGATGTTGATATAGCCAACAAAACCGTCTTTATAAGGTGCGATTTTAACGTACCTATGGACGATAACTCCAATATCACAGATGACAACAGAATAAAACAGGCGTTATATACGATAAAGTACGCAATAGACAACAAAGCAAAGGTTGTCTTAAGCAGCCATTTGGGAAGACCTAAAGGATTAAGAAAGCCGGAGTATTCTCTTCTTCCTGTAGCAAAAAGACTGTCCACACTTTTGGACAGGAAGGTGGATTTTATAGAAGACTGTATAGGCGGTAAGGTTAAAGCAAAGATAGATTCTATGAAGCCGGGTGATGTTTTGCTGCTCGAAAACCTGAGATTCTATGAGGGTGAAGAGAAGAATTCCGAGGATTTTGCACAAAAACTCTTACAGCTTTTCGATGTTTATGTAAATAACGCTTTCGGCGTCTGCCACAGAAAGCATGCATCTGTCTATGCTCTGCCGAAGATAGCAAAAACTGCCGTCGGTGGTTTTTTGCTTAAAAAAGAGATTGAATATTTCAATAAAATACTTAATACGAAAGACAGACCGTTTGTCGCCATTGTTGGCGGAGCAAAGGTCTCAGGAAAACTTGAATGTTTGAAAAATCTTATAAATAAAGCCGATAAAATTATCATCGGCGGTGCACAGGCTTTCACTTTTTTGAAGGCTATGGGTTATGAAGTCGGAAAAAGCCTTGTTGAAGACGAATTGATTCCGGCTGCTTTGGAAATTCTCAAAACGGCAAAAAACAAAGATGTAAAATTCTATCTGCCTGTTGATTTCGTGTGCGCAAGAAACATTGAGGATACAATGAATTACATAACGGTCGGTTATCAGGAAATCCCTAAAGATATGATGGGTTTGGACATAGGTGAGGCTTCGATTAGGCTGTTTCAAGAGGTTATAAAAGATGCTAAGGTTATTGTGTGGAACGGACCTTTGGGCGTTTTTGAGGTTGATGCATTTGCAAGCGGTACAAAAAAAATAGCGAAGATCATAGGCGAGAGCAAGGCTTTGAGTGTGGTTGGCGGCGGTGATACGGCTGAAGCGGTTGAACTTGCCGGGGAAAGTGATAATATGAGCTATATATCAACGGGTGGTGGCGCGTCTCTTGAGATACTCGAAGGTAAAAAGCTTCCCGCTATAGAGGTTTTGGAGGAAAAGGCGTGAAAAATATTGTTGCTGCAAATTGGAAGATGAATTTTGACATAGACAAAGCCCAAAGTGTTGCACAAAAAATGGCTGAAATAATTAACACAAAAGCCGTTGATGTTGTCGTGTGCCCGCCGTTTACGCATCTTGACAGGCTTGATGAGGTTTTTTCATCAAGCGTTATAAAGCTCGGGGCTCAAAATATGCACTTTGAAGAAAAAGGGGCATTTACCGGAGAAATATCGCTTGCAATGCTTCAGTCTGTAGGCTGTGAATATGTCATTTTGGGACACTCCGAGCGCAGACACATATTCTATGAAGATGACGAGTTTATAAATAAAAAGGTAAAAAGCGCAAAAAAACACGGCTTCAATGTTATTTTGTGTGTCGGAGAAACACTTGAAGAAAGAAAAAACGGCAGGGCGTTTGATGTTGTTAAAACACAACTGCAAAAAGGGCTTGACGGCGTTGACAGACAAAATGTTATAGTTGCATATGAACCGGTTTGGGCAATCGGTACAGGCGTTTCTGCAGATAGAGACACAATAGAAGAAATGCATAAATTTATTCGACGATCAGAAAACGATGTGCCTATCCTATACGGCGGAAGCGTTAAAGCAAAAAATGCCGCAGAAATTGCTTCAATAGACGATGTTAACGGTTTTTTGGTAGGCTCAGCTTCACTTGATGCCGATGAGTTTAAGAAGATAATAGATGAATTTATAAAAACAAAAGGAGTTTGAAGTATGCTTACGATTTTGATAATAGCTCAAATTGTACTGGCTTTTATACTGGTCACGATTATTTTGCTGCAAAAAGGAAAAGGTGCGGAGATGGGTGTCTCCTTCGGAGCAGGAGCTTCGGATACTCTGTTTGGCTCCTCCGGTCCTATGTCTTTTATGGCAAAGCTGACTTGGGGTTTATCTTTCCTGTTTATGCTCAATTCGGCTGGCATTTCGTATATGATTTACAACTCAAACACAGCCTCAATGATTAAAAATGTACCAACGGCAACCAAAAAGCAGAATGCCGTAGAGGTGAAGATACCGACTAAAGCCAAGCCGAAAAATACAAATGGTGCGCCAATTACTAAATAGCCGCTTTCCAATCGGGTTTATTTTAACCCTCTTTTTTATATTTTCGCCCGGCTTGATATATTCAAAAAGCGTCATTAATTTTTCTTTGGGCGCTCAACCCAAAAGGCTTATACCGTTTCTTGCCGCAGACTCTGCAAGCGGTGAGATTTCCTCCTATATTTTCAACGGACTGCTAAAGTTCGATAAAAATATGAATATAGTCGGAGATTTGGCAAAAAGCTATGAAATAAAAAACTCCGGCAAAACGGTGGTCTTTCATTTGAGAAAGAACGTATTATGGCAAGACGGCGTGCCTTTTACTGCCGATGATGTGATATTTACCTACAAAACAATCGTAAACAAAAACACTCCTACGCCATATGCAGGTCAATATAAAATTATAAAATCAATTAAAAAGCTTGACAACTACACGCTTGAGGTCAACTATCTCTACCCTTTTGCTCCGGCTTTATACTCCTGGATGATGGGTATTGTGCCGAAGCACCTGCTTAAAAACGTTCAAAATATAGCCACCTGCGGGTTTAACAGAAAACCCGTCGGAACGGGACCCTACATTTTAAAGAAATGGAAAACCTCACAATATCTTATACTTGATGCAAACAAAAGATATTTTCTGCACAAACCCTATATAGATGAAATTTTCGACAGGATAATACCCGATAAAACTACAAACCTTTTGGAGCTGAAAAGGGGCTCCATAGATTTAATGAATCTTTCTCCTCTTGAGTATAAGTTTGAGATGAATAACTTTCTCAAAAAACACTACAGGGTCTATTTTGAGCCCTCGTCTTCATACACCTATCTCGGTTTTAATTTGAGGGAGAAGCTGTTTAGTAATTTAATGGTAAGAAAAGCCATATGTATGGCAATCAATCGTCGCCAGATAAATAAAACAATACTCCTTGGCTACGGAGTGGTTGCTGATTCAATATACCCTAAAAACTCACCTTTCTTTGTTAAAAAAACCATTTGCGGCTATAATCCGAAAAAAGCGCTGCGTATTTTGAGACGACTTGGGTGGCATAAGAAAAAAGACGGAATTCTATATAAAGGCTCAACGCCGTTTGAGTTTACAATATACACAAACGAAGGGAACTCTCAAAGAAAGTATGCTGCGATTATGGTACAGGAGTATTTAAGAAGAATAGGAATAAGAGCAAAATTAAGGATTCTCGAATGGCAGGCTTTTTTAAATATGGTGAACGAAAGGCATTTTGATGCAGTTGTCCTGGGCTGGCAGCTTGGCGCAAATCCCGACCAATACTCAATATGGGATTCAAAGAGCGATTTTAAAGGCGGATTTAACTTTGTAGGCTACCACAATAAAGAGGTGGACAGACTGATAGAGCTCGGCAGGAAAACGTTTGATAAAAAAAGGAGAAGGAAAATATATTTAAAAATAAACAGACTCATAGTTTCTGATTTTCCCTACATTTTTCTATACTACCCGACGAGCATCACTGTTGTAAACAAAAAATTCAAAGGCATACATCCCGCAAAAGCCGGAATAATGTATAACTTTATAGAGTGGCGCGAATAGGTTATTTACATTTTTCGCCTATTGTGCAGAAGTCACTTTTATCCTTAAAAACAGAGTTATAGAGATTGTTGCTCGGTATGTTTTTCTTATCTAAAAAGTATTGAAGAATATTTCTCTCGCCTACTATAATCTTTTTCTCGTTTTTATTGTTTATTATCAAAAGCGGAACCTCATTTATATTAAGGCTCTTTAGCAAACTTTCACAGCTATCGGCTTTAATCGTGCAAATATTGATTTTCTGTTTTTTTGCCTGTGATATAACCTTTTCACAATGCGGACAGCTCTGTTTGTATATCAAAACAAGCGGTTTGTTTAATGGCGGTATATAAGAAGTCACGGGTTTTAAAATATAAAACAAAAACAGTATCGTGCCGAAAGACACAAAACCCCATATTACGGAAAAACCCTTCTTGCTTAAACGTATAAGTGCCAGTAGAACAAAAATCGAAAAAATCGATATGCAAAACAGACATATATGCTTCATTCTGAAGAGCTGATAACCTATAAATACCCCCTCGGCACTCAACGATACGGATAGAAGTTGGTCTAAAATAAGAGAAGAATTACGTATTTTTCCGAGGTTTAAAACAAGGATTGCAGTAAACACAAACAACCCGCCGAGAACTATAATGTTATCTGTATAACGAACACTTTGAGAAATCAGTATGCACCCTTGAGTGGAACACAGTCTTGAGTTAAACAGTTTTGATACAAGTTCAAGCAGGGTTAAGACGACACCGAGAGTGCCAAACAAAGTGACAAGTCTATCCTTCATAGGGAGAAATTGTAATTTAAAAATACCTGATTGTCAAAAATTTGACAAAATTATGCTTTTTTGATATAAGTGGCTATATTTACATACTTTACACAGAAAGTTACAAATCCATAGGGGGGGGTAATCATATGAGTTTAGACAAGTCTATTGATAAGGGCATAATCATCACTCCAAATCCCGAATTTGTCGAAAAGGCGAATTTGGGACCCAAAGAGTATGAGAGATTGACCAAATGGGCGGAGGATGATTTCGAGGGTTTCTGGGATTATTTTGCCAAAAACGAGATAACCTGGTTTGAACCGTACAAGAGTGTTTTGAACGATTCAAACGCACCCTTCTTTAAGTTTTTTGAAGGGGGCAAACTCAATATGTGTTACAACTGTGTGGACAGGCACGTAACAACAAGAAAAAAGAACAGGGCTGCCATTATTTGGGAAAATGAAAGGGGCGACAGTAGAATTCTCACCTACCGAGAGCTCCAGTTTCAGGTCAATAAATTTGCAAACGTTCTAAAAACACTCGGCACAAAAAAAGGTGATGTGGTTATAATCTATATGCCTATGATACCGGAGCTGCCGATTGCCATGCTCGCTTGTGCCAAGATAGGAGCAATACACTCGGTTGTATTTGCAGGATTATCTTCAAACGCATTAAAAGAAAGAATTGTTGATGCAGAAGCAAAAATAGTTATAACTGCCGACGGAGGATACAGAGGCGGCAAAACAATACCTTTAAAGGTTCATGTCGATGATGCCGTAAGAGAATTGAAACAGATTAAATATGTTGTTGTAGCGAGGCATATACACAGCGATGTTCCCATGAAAACGTTGAGAGACTTTTGGTGGCAGGATTTGATGAGCGATTCCGATTATGCAAATCCTCACTGTGAAGCCGAATCTATGGATTCAGAAGACCCGCTGTTTATAATGTACACATCCGGTTCAACCGGCAAACCGAAGGGCGTCGTCCACTCTACAGCCGGCTACTTGATTTGGAGGATATTGACAGCACGGTGGGTTTTTGATTTAAAAGAGGAGGATACCTTTTGGTCAACTGCAAATATAGGCTGGATTTCCGGGCATTCATATACGCTGTACGGGCCTCTTTCCATAGGCTCAACAACATTCCTTTTTGAAGGGATACCAACCTACCCTTCACCCGACCAGTGGTGGTATCTCGTTGAAAAATACAGAATAAACGTTATGTACACGGCTCCGACAGCCATAAGAGCTTTAATGAGATACGGGGAAAGCTATACAAAGAATTACGACCTCTCTTCCTTAAGGCTTTTAACAACGGGTGGCGAAAGATTAAATGAGGCTGCTTGGTTGTGGTACTATGAAAATGTAGGCTCCAAAAAATGCCCTATAATCGATGCGTACGGACAGACCGAGACAGCAGGACATATGATATCCTCTCTGCCTGTTGTTAAACAAAAACCCGGTTCGGTAGGCATACCGGTTCCGGGTATTTTCCCGGATATTGTTGATGATAAAGGAGAAATTATCAAAGAACCTAATAAAAGGGGTTTTCTTGTGCTCAAGAAACCGTGGCCATCTATGGTTAGAACGTTATGGAAAAATGACGAGGATTACATAAAATTCTATTGGGAAAAGTTCAACAACAAGTATTACTACACAAGCGATATGGCATACAAGGATAAAGACGGATATTTCTGGATGGAGGGCCGCTCCGACGATGTTATAAACGTTTCGGCACACAGGATAGGCTGCTCCGAGGTTGAAAGTGCACTAACATCCTGCTCTATGGTAACGGAAGCTGCTGTTGTCGGGAAACCGAACGAGATAACCGGAGAAGAGGTTTTTGCCTTCGTTGTGCTCAAGAAAGATGTTGATAAAACAAAGCACGATGAGATAGTAAGAAAGCTAAGGGATTATGTCAGAGACCAAGTCTCACCCATAGCAAAACCCTCAGAAATTGTATTCGTTGACTCACTGCCCAAGACGCGCTCGGGTAAAGTTATGAGAAGGGTTTTAAAAGATATAGCCTCAGGCAAAGAAATACATCAGGATTTATCAACTCTTGAAGACAAAGCTGTTCTTGATAAACTCAAAGATGCCGTTGAAAATAGGGAATTGGATATTTTAAGGGGAAAAATCAAAAAATAAAAGCCGCTTAATTAAGCGGCTTTTTTGTTGGGAGTTGTGTTTATTTTTTCTTACCGAGATATGCCTCTTGAATATCGGGGGACTCAAGCAGCTCTTTGGAGGTTCCCTGTGCCACAATCTTACCGACCTCCAAAACATAACCTCTGTCTGCCAGCTTTAGCGCTGCCTTTGCATTTTGTTCAACCAACAAGACGGTCACACCTGAGTGCTTTATCTGCTTTATTGTTTCAAATATGGTTTTAACAAGAACAGGAGCAAGACCCAAACTCGGCTCGTCCAACAGCAGCATTTCCGGCTCACTCATCAAAGCTCTGCCTATAGCCAGCATCTGTTGTTCACCGCCCGAAAGCGTTCCTGCAAGCTGTTTATTTCTTTCTTTTAATCTCGGGAAAAGTTCGTAAATCCAAGAAAGTGTTGCCGTATTAATCGTTTTTTTACTGTATGCTCCGAGTTTTAGATTCTCCTCAACCGTCAACGTTCCAAAAACTCTTCTGCCTTCGGGTGCCTGGCTTATTCCCAAGCCGACTATGTCGTGTGCCGGGATTGACGTGAGTTCAAGCTCTTTATACCTGATGCTGCCGGATTTTGCCTTCAAAAGACCGCTTATTGTTCTAAGGGTGGTGGTTTTCCCCGCTCCGTTTGCCCCCAAAATTGTAACCACCTCGCCTTTATAAACGTCAAATGATATCCTTTTTACAGCCTCGATGCTGCCGTATGAAACCTGCAAATCCTCAACTACCATTAATTTTTCTTTTTCACTCATCTTCATCCTCGCGGCCCAAATATGCCTCTATAACCTTTGGGTTGTTTTGAATTTCCTCAGGAAGCCCCTCGGCAATCTTCTTGCCGAAGTTTAAAACACTTATATACTCAGTAAGATTCATAACCAAATCCATATTGTGCTCTATGAGAAGAACGGTAATGCCCATTTCTCTTATTTTCTTGATTATGCCAACCAGTTCCATTCTCTCTTTATCGTTTAATCCTGCGGCAGGCTCATCTAGTATCAAAAGTTCCGGCTCGGTTGCCAAAGCCCTTGCCATCTCTATTTTTCTTTGAATACCGTACGGTTGACTTGATGCCGGCAGTTCTGCATAAGGTAGAAGGTCAAATAACTCCATATAGTTTTTTACCTTTAACCAATTTTCCTTTTCATCTTTTGCAAAAAACGGAGTGTGTATAATGCCGTGCCACCAGTGTTGTTTGCTTCTGAAGTGTCTGCCGGATATTATGTTTTCTGCAACACTCATCTGACCGAACAGCCTTATGGTCTGAAATGTCCTGACTATTCCGAGATTTGCTATAATATGCGAAGATAAACCTGTTATATCTCTATCTTTAAATATTATTTTTCCGTGCTCCGGTTTGTAAACACCTGTTATACAGTTAAAAACAGTTGTTTTTCCGGCTCCATTTGGACCTATTATGCCGTAAATTTGACCTTTTTGTATGGTGATGCTTAAAGCATCAACGGCAACAAGCCCTCCGAAAATTTTTGTTACCTCTTTTAATTCAAGTAGAGCCATACCCATCAATCCTTAAAGAAATATTTTGGTATTCTTCCGAACTTTGCAGGCCAAATACCCTTTGGTCTCCAAATCATTATCAGTATCATTGCTATACCGAATACAAGATACCTTGCTTCAGCAAACTGCCTGAACATCTCAGGCAAAACGAACATAAAGAATGTTCCCAACAAGACACCCTCTATTGACGAAGGTCCGCCCACAAGCACAATCGTGAAGAACAAAACGGACTGCATAAAGTTAAACGCTTCAGGGCTAACCGCCGAAAACTGCACGGCAAAAACAACGCCTGCCAATCCGGCAATTGCAGCACTCAAGCCGAAAGAGTAAAGCCTGTAAAATCTTGTATTTATTCCCACACATTCGCTTGCCAGAGAATCTTCGTTTATGTAATGAAGAGCCCTTCCTATCTTGCTTGTTTCGAGATTTCTAATGATGAATAGGGTAAGCAGTAAAAGGAAAAAAGCCATAAAATAGATTGCCGTTTGAGATGATAGGCTGTAACCGAACAAAGACGGGGAGGCTATGCCGAATATACCGTTAGGACCGCCTGTTAAGCCAAAAACATTATTTTTTAGAGCCTGGGTAAAAACTATGTTAAAGCCTATGGTTGTAACAAGCAGATAATCACCCCTTAAATGAACTATAGGTGCTGCAAGTATTATTCCGAATACAAGCGGCAAGATAATCGCAACAGGTATAGTCAGTAAAATAGGAACACCGTAAACCGTATTTAAAATAGCCGTTGAGTATGCTCCCAATCCGAAAAATATGGCGTGTCCCATATCGAACATACCGGCTCTGCCTAAAACTATGTCTTGAGAAAGCGCAACAGACGAATAGATTAAAAACGTAGTGGCAACGGACTCCCATCTTGAATTCAGAAAAAACGGCAAAACTATTAGAATAAGTAAAAACCCACCGTATAGTATTTTTTGTTTGTTACCCATCATACCTTCTCCGCAACCCGTTCTCCGAGAATGCCTGTCGGTCTGAATATCATTATGACAATCAAAAGGACATACGTTAATGCCAGAGCCCAACTACTCGACAAATATCCTGATATGAAAGCGTTGAATACACCAAGCAGCATACCTCCGAGCATAGCTCCGGGTATGTTTCCTATGCCGCCTATAATTGCAGCAACGAATGCGTTGAGTCCGTATATCCACCCCATATTGAAGTAGATACCCCTGTAGTACATACCGATAAACAGTCCTCCCACAGAGCCCAAAGATGAGCCTATGATAAATGTCGTCACTATTATCTTATCAACGTTTATGCCCATCAGTCTTGCTGCATCCTGGTCTATCGCACTTGCCCTCATTGCTGCGCCGAGCTTTGTTTGATTGACAAAAAAGTAGAGAATAATCATTA
Organism: Desulfurellaceae bacterium; assembly: GCA_015493995.1. Classification (GTDB taxonomy): domain Bacteria; phylum Campylobacterota_A; class Desulfurellia; order Desulfurellales; family Hippeaceae; genus S144-51. The sequence continues at coordinate 31,912 of WGCD01000146.1, read as the reverse complement.
AAATGAGAGATATAACCAAAACAAGAAGCTGCATCAAGCTTATGTAAACACCGCCCACATTCCAATTTATGTTAGGAACTATACTTGCAGGAAAAATTTTAGGCATAGGTCCCCAAATAAGCATAATTCCGTTTTCTATCAGGAGGGATGCACCCAGAGCAGATACGACAGCGCTCAATCGAGGTGCTTTCCTTAATGGTCTATACGCCATTCTCTCCAATAAAACACCGAATATCGATATAATAATTGCCGTAAAGATAAACACAGCTATAATAATCACGGCTTTTGAAGAAACAACCCCTATAAGCTGCATCATAATCACAAGCCCTATATAGGCTGAAAGTGCAACCAAATCACCGTGTGCGAAGTTTATGAGCTTTAACACCCCATAAACCATTGTATAACCAAGGGCGACGAGAGCATAAATGCTCCCGATCGTCAGCCCGTTAACTAACTGTTGAAGAAAAATATCCATAAGATGCCTCTTGTATTAATGTCTGTAAACTATGTGGTATTTCAAATCATTACCGATTCTGTATGCCATATATGCACTTCCGACTCTCTCTCCGTTTTTATTCCACTCAACAGGACCTGTTATGCCTGGGAAGTTTTTCAGTTTGTTGTGCATATAGTAGGCAATTTTCTTTGTATTTGTGGATTTCGTCTGCTCTATGGAGTAGAGTATTGCCCTTAAACCGTCAACATTGAAGAGTGTCCAAATACTTGCAGGCATCTCGTGGTATGCTGCTTTATAGGCTTTTAAGAACTTCTTTGCCGTATCGTAAGGAAGCATTTGAGGAAGCGGAACGTTTACCAGATATGCTCCAACTGCTGCTTTTCCTGCCAATTTTATGAATTCGGGGTTATCGTTTGAGTCGCCGCCTACAAAATCGGCTTTAATTCCGAGCTGTTCCATTTGAGCTCTAATCAATCCGCCATCTGTGTAGTATCCGCCGAAATAAATCACATCAGGGTTAAACGATTTAATTTTTGTTAAAATAGGTGTGAAGTTTTGAGCTCCGGATGTAATTTTACCCTTATAAACAATATTTCCTCCGAGTTTTTTGATGTCTTTTACAACTGCATTTGTCAAGTCTGTTGAGAATGTTGAATAGTCTGAGATAGCTGCAATTCTTTTATAGTGCTGCTTTTTAATGAAGAACTCGGCAGTGAAGGCTGCCTCAGCAGAGTTCGGGGACGAATTTCTAAAAAATGTCCAATATCCATGCTTAACCAATGTGTCACTTGTTCCGTCTGATGTTTGCAGCACACCTGCTCTGTAGTATATAGGTTCGGCTGCCTCAGCACAGGTTGACGTGTATGAACCTATAACTGCAATTACTCCGTCGTCAACAAGCTGTCTTGCACAAACTGCGGCTTTTTGAGCCTGTCCTTCGTCGTCGCATGTGTAAACTTTAATTTTCTTACCCAAAATACCGCCTTTTTCGTTGTATTGTTTGACAATTAGTCTAACGGCTTTATCGATAGACTGTCCCTCGGATGCAAACTTTCCGGTAATCGGAGCCTGGACACCTATCTTAATAATTCCGCCAGCCATAGCCTGAATGCCGAACATAAGGGTTACGATTAAGGCTAAAGCTCCCAACAATCCCTTGCGCAACATAACGCACCTCCTACAATAAAGTTTTATATATGCTTATCTTGCATTATATAAAAAAATTTTTATAAATCAAATAAATTTTAATATATTGAAATCGTTTACTCTTTAATGAAATCTGATATAAAATGGCATATGCCGTAACTTTCTAATGCCAATCTAAGAGTATAAACATAATGATAAAAACTTGATTGTAAGCGAGATAAAAAATTGCACAAAAAATAAAGGGGTAAATATAGCTACCTTAAGGGTTTATGTTATTTTACTTAAAAAAACAAACTCTTTTGGCGTAAAAAAATCTGTGATTTTAAGTTTATCGGAAAGATGAATAAATAGGTATTGACAAAAAACCGTTTAAGTGCTAAAAGATTAATGTATCATTTTTACAGAATTAAAGGAGCTTAAGTTTGTTAAAAGAAAGTAACTTCGGTAATTAAAATATTTTTAAGGAGGTTTAGTTATGGGACTAAAGGAAAAGCTTTTCGAGAAGATTGATGCGCACAGACCAAGGGTTGTCAACTTAATCAAAAATTACGGTGACAAACCTGTGCAGGAGATTACTGCCTCTCAAGTTATTAGCGGAATGAAAGGTATTAAATGTTTAATTACGGACATTTCATACTTAGACCCTATGGAGGGTATCAGATTTAGAGGATACACGATTCCCGAAGTTTTGGCAAAACTTCCAAAACCGGAGGGCAAAGAACAGCCTTACGTAGAGGGTCATTTCTATCTGCTGCTCACAGGAGATATGCCAACGGAAGAGGATGTAGCTGATGTTGCAGCAATTTGGAAATCAAAGAGAGATTTGCCGGAATATGTTAAAGATGTTTTGAAAGCCCTTCCGAGAGACACTCATCCTATGGTTATGTTCTCCTCAGGTATTTTGGCAATGCAGAGGGAATCGAAATTTGCTGCATGGTATAATGCTGGCAAATTCAATAAATTCGACGCTTGGGACTATATGTATGAAGATGTTATGGAATTACTCCCGAAACTGCCTACATTGGGTGCTTACATTTACAGAATGAAATATAAAGGCGATGTTCACATTCCTGCAGACCCGAATCTTGACTTCGGCGGAAACTTCGCTCATATGATGGGCATCCCCGAACCTTACGACGATGTTGCAAGACTGTACTTCATCCTTCACTCCGACCACGAGTCAGGAAACGTTTCGGCTCATGCAACACACCTTGTAGCCTCAGCTCTTTCCGATATTTTCTACTCATATTCAGCCGGTATGGACGGACTTGCAGGCCCTCTGCACGGTTTGGCAAACCAGGAAGTTTTGAAATGGATACAGGAAACAATGGAAAAATTGGGCGGAAAAGTACCTACAAAAGAAGAGCTTGAAAAATTCTTGTGGGATACATTGAATTCAGGACAGGTTATACCCGGATACGGTCACGCAGTTTTGAGAAAAACAGACCCGAGATATATGGCTCAGAGAGAGTTTGCTTTGAAACATCTGCCTGATGACCCGATTTTCCAGGTTGTATCTATGCTTTATGAGGTTGTTCCGCCAATTTTGCAGAAACACGGACATGCAAAGAATCCATGGCCAAATGTTGATGCACACTCCGGTTGCATACAGTGGCACTACGGCGTTAAAGAGTACGATTTCTATACGGTATTGTTTGGAATCGGAAGAGCTCTCGGTGTTACAGCTAATGTTATTTGGGACAGAGGACTCGGATACAATATCGAAAGACCTAAATCTATCACTACAGATATGCTTGAGGAAATCGTTGGCGCAAAGAAATAAGGCATTACTTCTAAAAACACTCAAGGGAGAGCCTGTTAATACGGGTTCTCCCTTTTTTATTTGAACTATGATAGGCATAGAAGGGTTGGTTTTTCCAAAATGCAGACTCTGCCCAAGACAGTGCGGTGTTGACAGAAACAAATATAGAGGATTATGCAAAACAAAAAACGAGCTGGAGATGGCAAGCTACAATCTGCATTTTGGTGAAGAGCCGCCCATAAGCGGAATTAACGGAAGCGGAACGATATTTTTTGCCGGGTGCAATTTATCGTGTGTCTATTGTCAAAACTACCCCATAAGTCAGCTAAAAAGTGCATACAGACAAGTTTCAACGGATGAACTTGCAGGAATTATGATAAAACTTCAAAAACGCGGTGCGCACAACATCAATCTGGTTACACCTTCTCATTTTGTCCATTTGATTTGCAATTCCATAGATAAGGCAAGAACACAAGGTTTGAACATACCGATTGTTTACAACACATCCTCCTACGATAGAGAAGACGTTGTGCTGTATCTTGAAAAATATGTGGACATCTATCTTGCTGATTTGAAATATACAGACAGCAGTTTGTCGAAATCATTATCAGGTGTTAGCGACTATTTTGAAATTGCGACAAAAGCTCTTTTGACAATGTATAAAACAAAAGGTGCACTAAAGGTAAAAAAAGGAATCGCAATAAGCGGGCTCTTGATAAGGCACCTTATCCTGCCTGGGCATTTGGATAATACAATAAAAGCTCTTGAATGGATTGAGAATAATCTGCCCAAAGTGCCGGTATCACTTATGAGTCAATATTTTCCGGCATATAGGGCTTTGAAATTTAAAGATATAAACAGAAAATTACAAAAAATTGAGTACAACAAGGTATTGTCATATTTGAATAGAACACAGATTGATGGATTTATCCAAGATTATTGCAATAATAGTTGAGTTTCTGTATAATAAGACGGCTTTAAAAATGTTAAAAGAGGTGGAATATATATGCTTCATACCTATAAGGTTCTTGCGTTGGTTATTTACAGAGATGAAAGAAAGCTTGTAACGACAAATATGGTGAGAGCAAAAGACAAAAAAGAGGCGAAAAGGCAGGTAGAAAAAAAGTATATGAAACTGCCGGATACATCTGAAGTAATAATTAACGAAGAGGTTGATATTATAAAATTGGTATAAATGGAGGAATTATGGGAAGGGTTATTGGCTACATCCAGTTTGAGAAGGAGATGGACAAAGTACTGCAAAAAGCCGCAATAGAAAAGTTTGCAAGGGATAAATTTAAAAGGGATGATATAGAGTATGTTTATGAAGAGGTAAAGAGTTTTGTAAGTTGGAAGAACAGAAAACTCGGTAAAGAGCTGTTACCTGCCCTGCAAAACGGAGATGTGCTTATAGTGTCCGAATCAAAAAGACTTGGAAATTCATCACCTGAGATAGATGTTTTTTTGATGTATGCCACAGATAAAGGGGCGGAAGTTTACGAAGCAAGGTTAAACACAAAGATATCCGGTTGATAGAAATAAAAAAGCTTAAAAGGCAAGCCTCATATAAAATATTTGGCTTGCCTTTTTTATTTTACAGTATTTTGAAGATAACCGTGGATAGTGTTGGAATGTATGTTGCAAGCATAAGTCCTATGAAGTAAACAATAAACCATGGGATGCTCACCTTACTTACATGCTCTATACTCTTTCCTGTTATTCCCATTGCAACAAACAGGTTTAACCCCACAGGCGGCGTAATTTCACCTAAACCCATATTTATTGTATATATTATTCCAAGCTGTATAGGATTAACACCAAGATGAACAGCTACCGGGAAAAACAGAGGAGCCGTTACCATAACGATACTTGATGGTTCCATAAATGCACCGAATATAATTAACAGTATATTAATTCCGGCGAGGAAGAGAATTTTGCTTACATGAGCCTGTATAATCATATCCGAAAGTTGTTGAGGAATTTGTTCCATAGTTAGAAAATATGCAAACAGCATTGCATTGGCTATGATAAACAAAATCATAGCACTTGTTGCGGCGGCTTTGAGAATAATCGGTGGAACATCTTTCCATTTAATATCTCTATAGATAAATTTTGCAACTATAAAAGCATAGACAGCCGAAACTGCGGCAGCCTCGGTCGGTGTAAACATACCGGAATATATTCCGCCTATAATTATGACTATGAGCATCAACGCCCAAAAACTGTCTATAAAAGATTTGAATTTTTCTTTGGCAGGTGCGGGTGTTGCTCTTTTAAATCCTGCTCTTCTTGCCATAACATAGGTTAAGATCATTAGCATACTTGTTATGACAATACCCGGTACGACGCCAGCCATAAACAAATCGCCTATGGATTGGTCAACCGTAACACCGTAAACAATCAAAACAATTGAAGGAGGAATAAGAATCCCCAAAGAGCCTGCCGTTGTAATTGAGCCTATGGCAAAAACATCCGAATAACCGGCTTCTCTGATTGCAGGAATCATAATGGAGCCGATAGCCGCAACCGTAGCAGGTCCAGAACCCGAAACAGCAGCAAATATGGCGCACGCCAAAACGGATGTCATCGTTAAACCACCCGGCATATGTCCGACCATTGAGTGTGCAAATTTTATTATTCTTTTTGCTGTTCCGCCTTCGGATAAAAAAGCACCCGCCAAAACAAAAAACGGGATTGCCATAAGGGCGAATTTATCCAAAGCGGTAAAAAGTTTTTGGGCTATCGATAGAGCCGGCAGCCCCAAAAATGTAAAAATCGCTATTGTTGCTGTCATTCCCAAAGCCACGGCGATAGGAACGTCAATAGCTATAAGAAAAAACAAAACTCCAGCTGTAACTAACGTCATCATTCTAACAAGCCCTCCTTTTCTGCTTCTTCCATACCTTCTCCTGCTCTAATCTTCAATTGTGCTGCAGGAGTTTGTATAGCTTCAAGCAGTTTTAGGAAGACTCTCCACGTAGCCGTAGCCATTGTTATGGGAACGACAAGGTATATAATCCAAAACGGTATTTGCAAATCAATTGAAACCTGCTGTGTCATATAATCAAACCTAACCAGATTAACGCCCCAAACTGTCAATAACCCAAGATAAATAATAACTATTAATAAAGAGAAAATAGTAACAGACTTACATAGTTTTGCAGGAAGAGCCTTTACTATAGCGTCAAAGGACATATGCATACCTATTTCAAAACCGTAGCTTGCACCAAACAGCGTCATCCATATAAACAGGTATGTTGTCAGCTCACCTGCCCAAACCAAGCTTGTGCCGAATGTGTATCTTGCTACAACATTGACAAAGGCAAGAATTGTAGCCGACGACGCCAAGACAACCATAAGAAATTTGTCTATTTTCCCCAATATTTTGTCTATTTTATATAGTGTCTCCATAAATTCTCCTGTAAAAACAAAACAAAAAAATAGGGGCAGCTGTTAGCCACCCCTAACTTTTGCTTTTTTTATAAGCCTTTGCCTTCTGCTATGGCTTCGTCAATGAGTTTTTTACCTATTGCTTTGTAGAAATCAGGGTAAATCTTAACGAGTTTCTTTCTCCAAATTTCTCTTTGTGCAGGAGTCAGTTCAACAAATTTAACTTTAGGATTCTTGATAACAAGAGCTCTTTGTTTCTTTGTAAGTTTTTGAGCCATTTTTCTTTCATAAGCAGTTGCGTCTTTTACGCATCCTGCCAATATTTTCTGCAAATCCTTAGGTAAGCCGTCCCAAAACTGTGCATTAGTTATAAGAACGTATCCGAGATAACCGTGGTATGTTTCTGTTGTGTAAGGAGCAACCTCGTAGAATTTCTTCGTGTAGAGGTTAGACCAAGGATTCTCGCATCCGTCCACAACGCCCTGTTCAAGTGCGGAATAAACCTCTGAGAAAGGAAGAACCTGTGGGCTTGCACCAAGAGCTTTAAACTGTGCTTCCAAAACCTTTGATGACATAATTCTGAATTTCAAACCTTTGCAGTCTTTCGGAAGAACTATAGGATGTTTATTGTTTGAAAGAACCTTAAATCCGTTATCCCAATAAGCCAATCCCAACATACCTTTTCTTCTGAACAGGTTTAGAATCTTTTTGCCTACCGGTCCGTCCATTACAGCGTGCAAATGTTTGTAATCTTTGAATAAGAAAGGTAAATCAAACAACTGCAATTCCGGCAGCCATCCAGTAAATTTAGCCGTAGCCGGGCAAGCCATCTGGATTGCACCCATCTGTAAAGCTTCAACAGCAGCCCTGTCTCCGTAGAGCATAGCATTAGGATAAACCTTAACGATTACCCTTCCGTTTGTCCTTTCCTTAACTATCTTTGCAAAATAGTTAGCAGCAGCACCCTTGGGTGTATCAACCGCAACAACGTGGCTGAATTTAATCACTATCGGCTTTGCAAAAGAAGCAACGGATAGGACAGCTACAACAAGAAGAGCTACAAAGAACGAAAAAACACCTTTCCTAAAACCCATAACAACACCTCCTAAAAAAATATAAAAAACATTATTGTTCTTTTTTCTTTCTCTGAGCATCAAATACAGCTAACGCAATCATATCCTTTATCATATTTGAACTGGAGCCCATCTCAAGAACATGAGCTGACTGCTTCAACCCTACAAGAATAGGTCCAATCGGATAAGCACCGCCCATCTTGTAGAGCAGTTTGTATGCTATATTGCCGGAGTTCAAATCCGGGAAAATAATTACATTCGTGTCTTTACCGGCAAGCTCGTTGAAGGGGTAAAATTTATCCCTCAATTCTCTGTCAACTGCAATATTAGCCTGCATCTCACCGTCAACCGTCAATTCAGGATATTTTTCTTTGATAATTCTTACGGTATCTCTTATTTTCTTTGCTTCAGCCTGATTGTTGCTTCCAAAGTTGGAGAATGACAATATGGATACTACAGGCTCTTTATCCGTCAAATCCTGATAGAAGTGAGCAGCCTCTTTAGCTATAACTGCCAGCTGCTCGCTTGACGGATTTACATTTATTGTAGTATCTCCGAAGACATATATTTTATTATTGATAATCATAACATAGAGTCCTGCGACAACACTCTCTTTATCCGCTTTATCGGCAACCTGCAAAACCGGTCTGACGACAGCCGGATAGTTGTAGGTTTCGCCCACTATCATTGAGTCTGCATCTCCCTTTTTAACAAGCATAGCGGCGAAGAAATTAGGCCTATGCCTCATAAGATAATCAGCTTCTTTTCTTGTTAAGCCTTTTCTTGCTCTTTCTCTAAAGATTTCCTCTGCATACTCATCCGTTTTGTCAAAATATATCGGGTCAATAAATTCAATATGCTCAAGCATAGACTCTTTTAGTCCGATTTCCTTTATTCTCTGCAGCACATCTTCTTTTGTGTAGCTTCTTGCACCGACGAATATAGGTTTTACAATGCCCTCCTCAATAGAATCCTGAACGGCTCTTAGTATATTGGGGTCTGTAGTTTCCGTAAAAACAACCTTTTTCGGGTCACTTTTCGCCTTGTTGTAGATATAGTGCGTGACAGCTTTGGTTTTATCCAGTCTTTCAAGCAGCTGCCCTTTGTAGCTATTTATATCAAAACTATCTATCTGCGCAACACCCGAATCTATTGCAGCCTGCGCAACTGCCGGCGCAACATACACGAGGGCTCTAGGGTCGAAAGGCTTAGGCAAGATATATTCTCTTCCGAATTTCAAATTTTCAACACCGTATGCCTTTAGTACGCTCTCGGGCACATCTTCTTTTGCAAGCTGTGCCAATGCTCTTGCCGCAGCCATCATCATCTCATCGTTAATCTGTGTTGCCCTCGTATCCAAAGCTCCTCTGAACAAAAACGGAAAAGCCAAAACGTTATTTATCTGGTTCGGATAGTCGCTCCTGCCTGTTCCCATTATAACGTTCGGATTTGCGTGAACAGCCTTGTCGTATGTAATTTCGGGATTGGGGTTTGCCATTGCAAAAATAATTGGGTTATCTTTCATAGATTTAACCATATCTTCGGTTAAAATATCGGCTTTTGAAACACCGAGGAATATATCCGCACCCTTAATTGCATCCTCTAATGTTCTTGCATCTGTGTCGTTTGCAAAAAATTCTTTATATTTATTCATTCCCTCTTTTCTGCCTTTATAAATAACGCCTTTTGAGTCAATCATATAGACATTCTCTTTTTTTATTCCGAGGGTAACAAAGAACTTTGCACAGGCTATACCCGCAGCACCGGCACCGTTTACGACAAGTTTGCATTGCGATATCTCTTTGCCGGTTATCTCCAATGCGTTGAGCAGAGCGGCACCGCTGATAACGGCTGTACCGTGCTGGTCATCGTGGAATATGGGGATGTTACATCTCTTTCTCAATTCTTCTTCAATATAGAAGCACTCCGGTGCCTTTATATCTTCTAAGTTTACGGCTCCGAATGTGGGCTCAAGAGCCCTGACTATATCGACTATTTTATCCGGGTCTGTTTCGTCTATCTCTATATCAAAGACATCAACATCTGCGAAGTTCTTAAATAAGTTACCTTTTCCCTCCATAACAGGTTTTGATGCCAAAGCGCCTATGTTACCCAAACCCAAAACAGCCGTCCCGTTTGAAATAACGGCAACGAGATTGCCTTTTGCTGTATATTTGTATGCATCCTGGGGGTTTTTTTCCACCTCAAGGCATACATCCGCCACTCCGGGTGTATATGCCAAAGACAAATCTTCCTGCGTGTTAAACGGTTTTGTGACCCTAACCTCCACCTTGCCGGGTCTTCCCATTGAGTGATATTTTAAAGCTTTTTCTTTGAGATTTTCCATCTGCAATCCTCCTAAAAATTTTCACTAATTAATTTTAAAATTTTTTTTAGCATCTGTCAATGAGAATAAATTTATTAAATTCATTTAAGTAATTAATTGAATATTTTTGTTAATAACACTTTTTCCTACCATTCTCAGTATAAGGAAGTTTGAAATTGTTACGGATGTTGCAATGGCAATCACTATGGTTATCTGATAATTGACCGATTCTATCGGGTTTATGCCTGAGAGTATCTGTCCTGTCATCATACCCGGCAAAAATACGATGCCCATACCGCTTGCTGAGGAGAGCGTAGGCAGAAGTGAAGAGTAGAAAGCATCTTTTCTGATAACAGATAAAGCCTCCTGTTTATTTGCACCGAGACATAAAAAATCTTCTATCAGCTCTTTATTGTCTTTCGCTTTTGAAAAAAAACGCTCTATGCCGATAGCCGTGGAGTTCATAGAATTGCCTATAATCATACCGGCAAGAGGAATTACATACCTCGCATCCATATGACTTAATCGAATAATACCCAAAAGCATAAAAGATAAAATTGTGCTGCTTGATATGAGGATAGATACAAAAATATAGAGGCTCAAGTTTTCGGCTGTAACCTTTGCTCTGCTAATTACGATTCTCGTTGCAAAAAATATCATTGATACGAATATAGCCGTGGTGAGAAAAATGTTATTTACCTTAAACACATAAAGAAGGGCAAAACCGGCAAGAAACAACTGAATGCTCATCCTAAAAAAAGATATTAGTATATCTTTGGTGATTTTAAGTTTTTCAATATGTGTCAAAAGGATAATAAGTATGAGCATCAGATACGATATTACCAAGCCTTCAAGCGATATCTGTTTAAACATTTCTCAACTTCCCTTCTTCTATCGTAAAGATAAAATCCGCATATTTTTTGGCGTCTTTTGAATGAGACGCCACAACGCAGATATGTTTTTTTGATAACTCTTTTAAATATGAAAATACATTTTCCTGAGTATTGTAGTCAAGTGCGCTGGTCGGCTCGTCAAACAGAAAAATTTCCGGTTTTAACAGTATGCTTCTTATCAACGCTATCCTTTGAGCCTCTCCGCCTGAGAGTTTTTTTATGTTTTTATCAAGTATATCTTTTGTCAGGTTGAATCTGTAAAGCAAACTTTCAAGTAGATTGTTGTCTGCTGTTTTTAATTTATGCACTTTAAACTCAAACGGCAGAAGTATATTTTCCATAACGCTGCCTTCTGCAAAAACCGTTGTTTGGTTGGTTAATGTGCAAATGCTGCGCCAACGCGCAATGTCGAAGGATTGTATGTCTTTGTCCTTGTAAAAAATGGAACCCTTGCTGGGAGAAATCAAAAGATTTATCAATTTAAGCAGGGAGGTTTTACCGCTTCCCGAGCTTCCGTAAATCAGATTCAGCCCTTTTGAAAATACCGTATTTACGTCTTTCAGTATGACTTTTTTTAAGCGAAGCAGATCTATATTCCTAAATTCAATACACATAATTGCAAATTCCTCGAAACTATTATATTATTTAATTGTGAAATATACAAAAAGGTTTTTTGCAAGCAGCCCTTATCTGTTGTCCATACTTCATAAAGACGGCATTAAAAAGCAGTTTATGAGCCCGTCGGATAAGATAAAAAAGCAAAAATTCAACGACCCTTTAAACGAAGCCTCATTTGCAAAGGCAAAGGGCTTAATTCACAGATACCCCGACAGGGTTGTTTTAACCGTCACAAACAGATGTTTCGGGTATTGTAAATTCTGTTTCAGAAAAAAGAACTGGTTTGATTTTGAGGGTTTTGATTTTGAGGGCGCTATTGACTATTTAAAGCAGCATACCCAAATAAGAGAGGTGTTGATATCAGGGGGTGACCCGTTTTTTTTGAATAATGCAGAGCTTGAAAAGATACTCGCCGCAGTCAGGGGCATAGAACACATCGAGGTTATAAGAATAGGAACAAGGGTTTTAAGCACAAACCCTATGCGTATAAATAAGGAAACATTAAGTCTGTTAAAAAAATATAAGCCGATTTGGATTGCAATTCACATAAACCACCCGGACGAATTAACCCTTGAGTTTGAACAAACCGTAAAAGATACAGTTGATTCAGGCATTCCGGTTGTATCACAAACCGTGCTGCTTAAAGACATTAACGATAATTCGGAAATACTTAAAAAGCTCTTCTGCAGGCTTGTCTATCTTGGGGTTAAGCCGTACTATCTTTTCGGTTGCGATGCTGCCACAGGAAATGAGAAGTTCAGGGTTTCAATAGAAAAAGCCCTATCCGTTATGGATAGTTTAAGGGGCAACGTAAGCGGGCTGTGCGTACCGACATTTGCTTTCGATTTGCCGAACGGAGGAGGGAAAATTGTTCTTGAGCCTCAAAAACTCATAAAGAGGGAGAAAAACAGATACAAATTCGTTAATTTTGAACATACGGAGTACGATTATGAAGACATTTGATTTAAATGCCGAGTTGAAGAAAATCAAACAGAATACAAACAAAGACGAACTGGGAATGATACTTGTGCATAACGGTATTGTGCGAGGCACATCGAGAGTAGGCAATAAAAGCGTATCGATTATGGAGCTGAGCTTTGATAAAGAAAAACTGTCTGAAGCTGTCAAAAAGGCTAAAGAAAACAAGGGCGTAAAGAGCGTCGTTGTGTGGATAAACGAGGGAAAACTGTCTGTGGGCGACGACATTATGTATGTGATACTGTCGGGGGACAGGAGGGTAAATATACTCAAACCCTTCGAGAAATTGATAGAAAATATTAAAAGTAATGTGGTTACGGAAAAAGAAATAATAGAGCACAAATAACAAAACACTTTACAAACAGCCTTATATTATATAACATTATAACCGAAAAAAATTGAGGTTAAGGAGTGTAAGATGTCTTTAGTTAAAGAGCAAAAAGAAGAAATAATCCAGAAATTCGGAACTCACGAGGGTGATACCGGTTCAACGAGTGTCCAGATAGCCCTTTTGACAGAGAGAATTAAGTATTTAACGGAACATTTTAAAGAGCATCCGAAAGATTTCCATTCAAGAAGAGGGCTTTTGAAGCTTGTCGGCAGAAGAAGAAAGCTGCTTAAATATTTGAAGAACTACAAATTTGACGAATATAAGAAGGTAGTCAAAGAACTCGGCTTAAAGGGTTAATCTCCGATGCATTACTATATAGAAAAAAATATAGACGGAATTCCCCTGAAAATAGAAACGGGGAGATATGCAAAGCAGGCTGACGGTGCCTGTATCGTGAGGCTGGGGGATACGATGGTTTTAGCTACCGCCGTATCGAAAAAAGAACCTCCGGAAGAGTTCCTTGATTTTTTCCCTTTAACGGTGAACTATCAAGAAAAATTTTATGCTGCCGGGAAAATACCCGGCGGATTCGTTAAAAGGGAAGGCAGACCCACCATACACGAGACGCTTATATCCCGCCTTATAGACAGAACGATAAGACCGCTGTTTCCAAAAGACTACAAGCAGGAAACACAGGTTATCATTACAACCATAAGTGCAGACCAGGACAATGACCCGGCTATCATAAGCATAATGGCAGCATCACTTGCTTTGGCTTTGTCGGATATCCCTTTTTTAGGACCTGTTGCCGGTGTCAGGGTATCCAAATATGACGGAAGACTTACCACGTTTTTGCCGGTTGAAAAAACAAAGGAATCTCCCGTTAATCTTGTTATCTCCGGCACAAAAGATGCAATAAATATGATAGAAGCCGGTGCGGACGAGCTGAGCGAAGAAGAGATGGTTGAAGCTATTATGTTCGGCAAAAATAAGATAGACAAGCTGATAGAGATAGAGGAAGAGCTTATTTCTCAAGCTGCAAAACCGAAAAGGGAGTATCAGCCGGTTGATGTTAAGCCTGAAATTGTAAACAAGATGGAGAGTTTGGTCGAAGAAGAGTTGGAAAAAGCCGTTGGGATAAAGGAAAAGAAAAAAAGAAACGAAGAAATCGACTCCATTTTCGATAAAGCCTACGAAGAGATTAAAAATGAGTTTGAGGAAGAGGAACATCTCGATGCTCAATGTAAATCCGCTTTTGAAGATATAGTCAGAAATCTGGTCAGGGCTAAGATAGTCTCTACGGGAATCAGAATTGACGGAAGAGAGTTGGACGAAATCAGACCTATAACCTGCGAGGTGGGCGTTTTGCCGAGAGCTCACGGTTCGGCTGTTTTCACAAGAGGAGAAACACAAGCTATGGTTGCCGTGACGCTTGGGACAAAAGAGGATGCCCAAATCATAGACGACATATCCGAAGAGAGCTATGAGCGTTTTATGCTGCACTACAACTTTCCTCCGTTTTCAACGGGAGAGGTAAAACGATTGGGACCGCCCGGCAGAAGAGAAATCGGGCACGGACATCTTGCAAAAAGGGCAATAGAGCCGATTATACCCAAAGAGGAAGAATTTCCCTATGCTATAAGGGTTGTTTCTGATATTTTAGAATCAAACGGCTCCAGTTCAATGGCGACCGTATGCGGTTCCACGTTGTCTTTAATGGATGCCGGCGTACCTGTTAAAAAACCCGTCAGCGGTATTGCAATGGGACTTATAAGCTACAACGATACAAATACCATACTTACGGATATTCTCGGTGAAGAAGACCACTACGGGGATATGGATTTTAAGGTTGCCGGAACTAAAGACGGAATAACGGCGCTGCAAATGGACATTAAGATAAGCGGCGTTGATGCGGATATGCTGAAGGTTGCACTGGATAAAGCAAAAAAAGCCAGACTGTTTATACTAAACAAGATGCTTGAAACGATAGACAAACCGAGGACTGCTCTATCAAAATATGCACCAAAGATAAAGATGCTAACGGTTGATACGGATAAAATAAAGGATTTGATTGGTCCAAACGGAAAAACCATCAAGTCTATAATTGAGCAGACGAATGTTAAAATAGACATATCTCAAGATGGTTCCGTTAATATATACGGTGGAATAGATTCCAAACTCGACGAGGCTGTGGCAAAAATCAAAGAATTGACAACCGTTGTTAAAGAGGGTGATATTTTTGAGGGCGTTGTTGCCCGCATAGAGAGCTACGGTGCGTTTGTTAAGATTTTACCGAACAAGGACGGACTGCTTCACATCTCTCAAATATCCGCTCAAAGAATAGATAAAGTATCCGATAAGCTGAAAGTAGGAGACAAGATAAAGGTTAAGGTTACAGGCATAGATAAATTCGGCAGGATCTCCTTGAGCCATAAGGCACTGCTGAATGGCGGTTCCCTCAATGAAAATAAAGAAACTCAATAGAGACATAAAAAGCATTTCCGTGGGAATTTTTATTCCCGCAGGAAGTGCTTTTGAAAATGAAAATGAGCAGGGTCTTGCCCATTTTATAGAGCATATGCTCTTCAAAGGAACAAAAAACAGAACATACAAACAGATAGCCGAGGATATAGACAGACTCGGCGGCACTATTAATGCCTTCACCTCAAAGGAATACACCTGTTTCTATATTAGAATACTCAAAGATTTCATACATGACGGATTTGACGTGTTGAAGGATATGCTTTTGAATTCGACTGTTGATGAAAAGGAGCTTGAAAAAGAAAAGGGTGTAATAATAGAAGAAATCAATATGACCCAGGATAATCCGGAGGAAGCCGTATTTGACGCATTTATGGAAAATGCCGTTTCGGGGAGTTTCGGAAAACCCATTTTGGGCACAAAAGAACACATAGCAAACTATAAGCGTGAGGATTTGCTTAAGTTTATGGGTAAACACTACAAGCAAGAGAATATGATTATTTCCGCTGTCGGAAATATCGAGGACATAGATTTTTCTTTGGACGGCGATTTTTTCTTTAGCAAATATGAAAATCAGGCGAAAGACAACGAACTTACATTTTCCTTCAAAAATGGTGTTGATTTGGTAAAAAGGGACATACAGCAGTCAAATGTGGTTATGGGTTGCGAGTTGTTCGATGTTTATGACGAAAGAAAGTATGCTGCATACCTTCTAAACGACATATTCGGCGGAACAATGAGCTCCAGGCTGTTTCAGAGCATAAGAGAGGAGCAATCCTTATGCTACCATATCTCCTCATCCGCAAAACTGTTTCAAAAAGGCGGCATTTTCAATATATTTGCCGGAACCTACAAAGACAACACTCAAAAACTGCTGGACAGCATAAAAAAAGAGATAGAGAAACTAAAAAAACACTACTTGAGGCAAGAGGAACTCGACAAGGCAAAAACATACTTTAAAGGTTCGTATATGCTCTCTTTGGAATCCTCTTACGCATCGATGGTTAAGCAGGGAATAGACAACATTTTATACGGAGAGTATGTTGACGAAGAAAAGATAATAGAAAAAACCGATAGCGTTACAATGGAAGACATAGCAGAAGTTGTGGATATGATTGACCCTGCAAGGTTTCATATTACGGTTTTGGGAGATATAGACAAAGTAGATTGGTGATGGAGTAAAAAATGATTAAAAGATATTTGATGACGCCCGGACCGACGCCTGTTCCTGAGGATATTATGCTTCTTATGGCAAAGCCCATTGTTCATCACAGAACTAAAGAGTTTAAAAGCGTTTTCAAAGATACGAGAGAGCTTGTAAAAAGTGTGTTTCAAACAAAAAACGATATAGCAATTTTTGCATCAAGCGGAACGGGGGCTATGGAGGCTTCGGTATCCAACGTCCTTGCCGAAAACGATACTGCTTTAAGTGTTGCTGCCGGTAAATTCGGCGAACGGTGGGGACAAATTATTAGAGCGTTCGGGGCTAACCCCGTTGAGCTTTCCTACGAATACGGCGATTTTGCAAAGGTAGAGGATATACAAAAAGCCATAGAAAATAATCCTAAAATAAAAGCCGTCTTTATGCAGGCTTCCGAAACCTCAACGGGAGTCTTTCATCCGATTGACGAGATAGGTTTAATGTTAAAAGAAAAATTCCCTGAGATTGTTTTTGTTGTTGACGGTATTACGGCTATCGGTGCGATAGATGTAAAAACGGATTTATGGAATATAGATATTATGATAACGGGCTCACAAAAAGCTCTTATGCTACCGCCCGGCTTGTCGATAACAAGCGTTAGTGAAAAAGCCAAAAATATGATTGCAAAGACAAAAAACAGGTACTACTATTTTGATATATTGAAGGAATTGGCATCTGATGGAGGAAGTTATACACCTGCCGTTACGCTTATTTACGGATTGAACATGGCTTTGAAAAAACTGCTTGATGAGGGGTTGGAAAATGTGTTTAAAAGGCATACGCTTTTGGCTGAAGCCACAAGGGCAGCCGTTAGTTCACTTGGGTTAGAATTATTGGCAAAAAAGCCGGCTAACTCACTAACAGCCATAAAAACACCCGTTGATTCAACGAAGGTTATAGAGTATATGAAATCTTTTGGTGTTGATGTTTCAAACGGTCAAGGCAGCTTAAAAGGTAAAATAGTAAGAATCGCACACCTCGGATATTTCGACAAATCGGATATATTAATGGCAGTTTCTACTTTGGAGATGGCTTTGAAATCCTCGGGCGTTGAATTTAATTTCGGTGCTGGAATAAAAAAGGTGATGGAGATTTTTCTCAATGAACAATGATATGCCCTCCGGCGTTGTGCAGTTCTTTGAGCCGTTATCTTCTTTAAGAAGAAAAACCGAAAACGACCTTGTTAACTTTTATACTCGCAAAGGATATAAAGAGGTAGTTACTTCTCTTTTTTCCTATGAAAATAACATTTTTGACAGCCTTTTCGAACCTTTGAAAACAAAACTGTTTAAAGTAGTGGATAAAAACAGCGGGCAAACGATGGTTCTAAGGGCTGATATAACTATGCAGATAACACAGGCAATTATAACAGGTGATTTTGATATGCCTGTCAGGGTGTGTTATGCCGATAATATATACAGGGATGTAGAAGAGCACTCCGGTAAAAAGAGAGAGTTTAGGCAAACAGGCATAGAACTTTTCGGAATAAGTGATATTAAAGCCGATAGAGAGGTTATAGATATTGCTGTCTCTTCTTTAAAAAGCATAGGGGTTGAAAATATTTACTTAAGATTGTCCGACACATCAATATTGGAAAGGCTTTTAAATGACTATGCAATTAATGATAAGTCCGATGTGAATAAAATAAAAGAACTGCTTTATAGAAAAAACCTCGATTTGGTGATAAAGATGTTTAAGGATTTACCGCAGGATTTTGTTGCAATGCTCAAGGTTTTAAATAAACAAAGCGGATATTTCGGCAACAAGGATGACTACAAAAGCACGGAAAGATATACCGAAAACGTTGTAAGTCTTGCCGAAGAGATACATAAACTTCACAAAGATATTACCCTTTTTTTGGATTTGTTTTACTGTGAGCATCCTATATATCATTATGGTGTGGTATTTGATGTATTTTCGGGAAACGCTAACCTTGCCGTAGGGGGGAGATATGGCAATGTTACCAGGCAGTTCGGAAAGTACATACCGGCAACCGGATTTGCAATAAACTTGGATGAGTTAACCTATTTTTTATTTGAAAAGGAGAAAAGATGAATAAGCTGGTTATCGGAGCCCAGTGGGGGGATGAAGGTAAAGGAAAAATAGTTGATATATTGGCTAAAGAGTCGGATATAATAGTTAGATACCAGGGCGGAAGCAATGCCGGACACACGGTTTGCGTGGGCGATAAAACGTTTATTTTACACCTTATTCCTTCGGGTATTCTGCACAAAGACAAGATATGCGTTATAGGTAACGGAGTCGTTATTGACCCCAAAAGTTTCTTTAAAGAAAAGGCAACACTTGAAAAGGTCGGTGTAGATATACAAGACAGGCTGCTCATCAGCGAAAAGGCGCACTTGGTTATGCCCTACCATAAAGAGCTTGATGCTATGCAGGAGGGGAAACTCGGAGACAACAAGATAGGAACAACAAAAAGAGGGATAGGTCCTTGTTATGTCGATAAATACGCCAGAAATGGAATACGTATATGCGATTTAACCGATGAAAAAACGCTTAAAGAAAAAATAACAAAAAATGTGGAAGAGGTTAACAAACTGTGCGACATATATTCGATGAACCGTTTCGATGCAGAGGCTATTTTTGATGAATACAAAGAGTACGCCGAACTTCTGAAACCATACATAAGAAACACCGTATATTATTTAAACGGCGTATTTAAAAACAGGAAGAAAATTTTGTTTGAGGGCGCTCAGGGCTCACTACTTGATATAGATTTCGGCACATATCCGTTTGTTACATCCTCAAACCCGACAGTAGGCGGAGTGTTTGCCGGAACGGGACTACCCCATAAAGCTCTTGATAGCGTAATCGGTGTTATGAAAGCATATACAACAAGGGTTGGTAACGGTCCTTTTCCGTCGGAGCTGCTTGATGATATGGGTGAATCGATAAGAAAGAAAGGCTCGGAGTTCGGAGCTACGACCGGCAGACCGAGAAGATGCGGTTGGCTTGATTTGGTTGTTGTAAAATATGCCGCCATGATTAGCGGAATAGACAGTATCGCTATGACAAAAATAGACGTCTTGGACGGCTTGGATAGAATAAATGTGTGCGTAGGTTACGAATACGAGGGCAGAAAGATAGGGTTTATACCCTCTCAGCTTGACGAATTTGCAAAGTGTAAACCGGTTTATAAAACGTTTGAGGGGTGGGAAAACACAAAGCATTCGGAATCCTTCGAGGATTTACCTGAAAACGCAAAAAAGTATGTGGAGTTTATAGAAAAATTCTTGTCAATTCCCGTAAGTTTAATATCAACCGGGGCAAAAAGAAGTGAAACCATAATAAGATAGGAGGGGGCTATGTGTGTTTTTTGTGATATAGCAGCAGGAAAAATACCGGCTCAAAAGGTGTATGAGGATGAAAACTATCTGGCATTTAGAGACATAAACCCGAAAGCACCGGTTCACATATTGATAATTCCGAAAAAACATATAGAATACCTATCGGACATTGACAATTCAAATAAAGGTACGGTAGCGGATATGGCTGTTATTGCAAATAAAATAGCAAAAAAGCTCGGTATAGACAAAAGCGGCTACAGGGTTGTTATAAATAACGGGCCGGATTCAGGGCAGGAGGTTTTTCATCTGCATATGCACCTGTTGGGCGGTAAAAGAATGAGCTTTACAACCTGATATGGAAACCTTAATGCTGGTAGAAAAGGCTGCAAAAGCCTTGGATGAAAAGGGCAGAATACCATTTAGCGAGGAAGACATTAAAAAATACATAGAAGAAACTTTCAAACAAAGACTCTCTCTGGATGAGGTTAAAGACGCCATTGAGACACTGCTCATATCAAGCCAAAAGGAGGCTCCTATGAGAAAGTGTATCTATAAAGAAAAAAAAGGCGGATATTCGTATCTTTATGCCTGTTCTTTCGGTGCAAGATGAAAATATCGGTAATTAACGGTCCTAATCTTGATATGTTGGGCACAAGAGAGCCCTCACTATACGGAAATCTCTCTATCTCGGATATAAACAAACAGATAGAGATTAAAGCTAATGAACTCGGTGTTGAGATAGACCTGTTTCAATCAAATAGCGAGGGTGAAATAGTAGAGAAAATACACTACCTACACGGTAAATTTGATGGTTTCATTATAAATGCGGCAGCTTATACACATACGAGTATAGCCATCAGAGACGCAGCTTTGTCTGTCTCTCTACCCTTTATAGAGGTTCACCTGTCGAATGTGTATAAAAGGGAGACCTTCAGGCACAAATCCTATCTTGCCGATATAGCTTTGGGCGTAATATCAGGTTTCGGATATCTAAGCTACATCCTTGCACTGGAGGCTTTGGTTAAATACATCAAGGCTCAAGCACGAGCCTGAATCCTATAAAATCGTTTATCAGTCCCGGCATATAGTTGCTTCTTGCAGAAAGCCTAGCATCCTCTTTTGTGCTGTACCAGCTTCCTCCTCTTACCGATTTTGCTAACGAAACATAGGGGTTTAAATATACCGGATTATCTGTTTTGCTAATCGAATAAGCTTTTGAATAGAATGTATCGTAGCACCATTCGGCGGCATTTCCTATCATATCGTATAATCCGTATCTGTTTGGCAAAAATGAGCCTACGGGTGCTGTTGCAACATACCCGTCTTTGCAGGGGAACGGTTTTTGGAGATAGCTTTTTATCTTATTATGAGCCGTAATGTCATATATATTCGCATATTTGCAGGCGGATTTGGCGTTTTGCCAATAGGTGTCTCGTTTTATGCCGGCTCTTGCGGCATATTCCCACTCAGCTTCCGTAGGCAGTCTGTATATCTCCTTTGTGTTTGCATATAACCACTTTAAATACTGTTGTATGTGGTCCCACGAGACATTAACGACCGGCTGGTTATCTCCGTTTAGGTTGTACAATTTGCTCTGCCCGCTGTTGTGAGCGGCATCGAACATCTTAAACTGCTTGTTTGTAACCTCGTATTGCCCTATAAAAAAACCGCTTACGCATACCTTGTGCGGGGGCTTTTCATCTTTTCTTGCCAAAGAATCGTTCTTGTTTGCACCCATAATATAGCACCCGCCTGGTATGTATATAAATTTCATACCAAGGGCGTTTGTGTAGTGTCGAGGACGCACAAGCAAACTCCAGGTTGCACCTTTCGGCAAACCGTTTGGAAAATCCTTAAATACATCCCAGTATATTTTTTTATTCAGTCCCGCGCTGACAAGCCCGACATCGCCTTCAAGATGCAGGTTTCTCGTTGAGTAAATATGACCTTTGGTTCTGATTTGTATCCCTACGACAAACTGTTTCGCACTATTCCCCGGTATGTCGTAATTAAATACCATGTAATTGCCTTCGACTCTTGCCGATGCATTTTTATAGTTTGCGGCTTTGACATTTATTGAAAAAACGATAATAACAAACAATAAAGATAAATATTTAAGCATTCTAACACCTCGCTTTTAAAAATAGTACCTATATATTAATCGGATTTCAAGGTAAAAATGGTAGCCCCAAGGGGAGTCGAACCCCTGTTTTCGGCGTGAGAGGCCGACGTCCTAACCACTAGACGATAGGGCCGCAAAATAAATGGCTGGGATGCAGGGATTCGAACCCCGACCAGCGGATCCAGAGTCCGCTGTCCTACCATTAGACGACATCCCAATGCGAGTGAAAATTTTATAAGTTTATGCCTAAAAGTCAAGAAAATTATATATTTTTGACCATAAAAAACACAAATGTACGGATTTAAAGAGTCTGACTTTAAGCGCTCTTTACTATGATATAGCTTAAACTTAAAAAATCGGACAGTTAAATTTTTTGTTTGACTAAACCGGAGTCGTGTTTACAATAAACTTGTTATGCTTAGAAAATCCCTGTTCGTAATAATCATATTTTTGCTTGCTTTACAGGTTGCCAACTCTCAGTCGATAGAACAACTGTTTAAAAATAACAACAAAAACAGCTTTGAAACAATATTGAAGTTGGCAAAAAAAGGAAACATAGAGGCTATGTATTATGTCGCTCTTTCTTATGAAATAGGTCAGGGCACAACATTAGATTACAAAAAAGCCTTTATATGGTATAAGAAGGCTGCCAATGCCGGTTGGAGCAGGGCTCAATATAATCTGGCTTTTTTATACAAGTACGGCTACGGAACGAAAAAGAACATAGTTCAATCCTACAAATGGTTTTATATATCAGGTCATATCTATGAGTGCGATTTGGATGCCCAGCAGATGAGTCAAAAAGAGGTAGAAAAAGCCGTAGCCGAGGCTTTAGAGTGGGAGCAAAATCATAATGGGTAATTTAAGAAAACATTCATACCAAAACAGATAAGCTATGATATTTCAAAGCATTTTATTTAAAGAAGAAGAGGGGTTTAACCCCAATCAGCAAGAACCGGAGTTTTTTGAGGATTTAAACTTAAACCTAATAGTTGACGAAATAACAAAAACAAAAGAAGCGTACGATTTAAAACCGTTTTTTTATTATAGTCTTAAAAACATAGAAAACATAACATACCGCCAGAAAATTTTAAAGGATATAGAGCAAAAGGACGTATTTGGCGCTTTAAAAGAGTTTGAATCCGCAATGAATTATATAAGAGGCGGATTGCAAAAGACTGAAAAACTCTCCTGCAAGTATCAAAAGGAGCGTTGGTTTCTCGATTCTGTGGATTTATATTGCGCTTCGGTTGTAAAATTGCACTCGTCCTTATCCGAATCGTCTCTAAATTCCGAAGGGCTTTTGTCTTTTAAAGCTTATCTTGAATCATATATTGCATCGGATAAATTTAAAGAGATGCTTGAACATACAAAAGTGCTGAGACAAGGTTTGGATGAGGTTAAATATACACTTTTTATAAAGGAAAACAAAATAAGAGTGGAAAATTATAAAAACGAAAAGGATTACGGCAAAACAATTCTTGAGGTGTTTGAACGTTTCAGGCAGTTTGACGTTGAGGATTTCAAAGCGGAATTTCACAACTTAGAGTATGCTAACCACATAGAAATCGAAATCTTAAAGTGTGTGGCTCAATTAAATAGAGCTCTCTTTGATGATTTGGAAAGGTACTGCTCAACATACGAAAACTTTATGGATACACATATTAAAAAGTTTGACAGAGAGGTTCAGTTTTACCTCTCTTATCTGGAGTACATCAAACCTTTGGAGGATTTGCAGCTTAGGTTTTGCTATCCACAAACAGTTCAATCCAAAGACGATATACAAAACCAAGAGGGTTTCGATATGGCTTTGGGATACAAACTTGCAAAAGAAGACAGGGCTGTTGTCAGCAACGACTTTTACTTAAAAGGCAAAGAGCGTATTATTATAGTAACAGGACCCAACCAAGGAGGAAAAACAACGTTTGCAAGGGCATTTGGCCAGATACATTTTTTGGCTTCTTTAGGATTGAAGGTTCCGGGCTCAAAAGCCAAGCTTCTGTTATTCGATAATATCTTTACACATTTTGAGAAGGAGGAGTCGATTCAGACATTAATAGGAAAACTGGAAAACGACCTTGTGAGGATAAAGGATATTCTGCAAAAAGCCACCGACAGAAGTATAATTATTATGAATGAAATATTCTCATCAACCAGCCTCCACGATGCACTGTTTCTGGCTCAACAGGTGTTAAACGAAATAATCAAAATCGATTCCTTGTGTGTTTTTGTGACATTTCTTGATGCACTTACCGAATTGAGTGATAAGATTGTGAGCATGACAAGCACCGTAAGAGATGACGATGTCAGCTTGAGAACGTATAAAATCAAAAGAAGGCAGGCAGACGGCATTGCTTATGCGATATCAATAGCAAAAAAACACGGCTTAACCTATGAATGCCTCGTTGACAGATTGAAGAGAGATTAAAAAATGAAAGTGTTTTTGATGTATAAGGATAGGGATTTCAACTTAGATTCTCCTTTGTGCGAACTATCTGAAAATACGGCTTACGATTTAGAGTTGGATACAATTTTCAAGGCTATGTCGGAAGAAGACGAGTTTTTCTATAAGGTTTCAAAGAAAGCCGTTTTGGAAAGTCTCGTTGATGTTGATACGATACTATACAGGCAGGATATTTTAAAAGATTGCATCAAAAACGAAGATATCGTAAAAAAACTGTATGAGATAGCCGTTGAGTCCATAGAGTTTGAGAAGAAAGCCTACTTTTGGTTTTTTAACAAATACCCCGAAAGCGTGCTGCACAGCTCTGTCAGGCTTATGGAAATGTTTACCGAAACTCTAAATAATTTGAAAAATCTTGCCGTTGAAAATAAGGATAAATTTTCCTCCGAAGGGTTTAAACGTTTTTTTGAAATGGTCGAGACAGAGCTTAGCGATGAGTATTTTGCATTGATTAAAAAACACCTGAAAAATCTGGAATTTAGGGGCGGTATTTTAATTAGCGCCGAATTGGGCAGCGGAAACAGAGGCAAAAATTATATTTTAAGGGAACTCAAAGAGGAAAACAGAAGCCTCGTGGAAAGAATATTTTCAAAAAGAAAGGATTCGTACTTAATCACCATACACGAACGAGATGAAGCTGGTGCAAAAGCACTCGGAGAGCTGCGCAACAGAGGCATAAATTCTGTTGCAAACGCCGTTTTTAAATCTGCCAAGCACATCTTGAATTTTTTTGAAATCTTAAAAACAGAGGTGGCATTTTATCTTGCCGCTATCAATCTGTATAAAAAGCTTCAATCTCTAAACGAACAGATATGCTTTCCCGTTCCGCTTAAAAAAGAAACAAGAAGACTGGTTTTTGAGGGCTTATACGATGTATGTCTTGCTTTGACCTTAAACAAAAAGGTTGTGGATAATTCGCTTGATACTAAGGATAAAAGCATTTCCCTATTTATTATAACGGGGGCAAATCACGGCGGAAAGTCAACGTTTTTAAGGAGTGTGGGACTGGCAAAGCTGATGATGCAGTGCGGTATGTTTGTTGCTGCTTCCTCTTTTTCGTCAAACATAAACAGCAGTATATTTACACACTACAAAAGAAAAGAGGATGTTGAGATGGAAAGCGGTAAATTTGACGAGGAGATGAGGAGGATGAGCCTCATTGTTGACAAGCTGAAAAAAGACTCCCTTATTTTGTTTAACGAATCGTTTGCCTCTACAAACGAGATAGAAGGTTCTGAGGTTTCTAAACAGATAGTTTCAGCTCTAATGGAATACAATACCGAAATGTTTTTCGTAACACATATGTACAAATTCGCCGGTGATTTCTATGAAAGAGGTTTAAACAATGTAATGTTTTTGAGAGCAGAAAGAAAAGATGACGGCAGCAGAACGTATAAAATAGAAGAAGGCAAACCCTTAAAAACAAGTCACGGCAAAGATATATACCTAAAGGTGTTTAAATAATCTAATGCCGCTTAAAACAGAATCAGCCTCTTAGCATCTATAAATCTTATAATTTCTTTGACAACTGCACACCCGTTTTGCTATACATAATGCACCGTTTGCGAGCGTGGCGGAACTGGTAGACGCGCTAGACTTAGGATCTAGTGCCGGAAGGCGTGGGAGTTCGAGTCTCCCCGCTCGCACCATTTGTTCAACCCTAAACTATAATATCTTTTTTATCTTGTCTGTTGTATTCGCACTGAAATGTCGTGTGTGATATGCCGAATTTTTTATTAAGCAGTTCTTCGAGCGTATCTATAACCCTATTTGACTCTGCTAGTGTGACATTTTTATTAAAATCCAGGTGCGCCTCAAGGTTTATATTGTGTTCATCGAGTTTCCATATATGTAAGTGGTGTATGTTATCGATTTGCGGCAAACTTTCCACAACACTAACCAATTTCTCTATCTCCACCTCTTTCGGGGCAAACTGCATTAAAATGGCAGCTGTCTCTTTTATCAGCTTTAAGCTCGATACGATTAAATAAAAGGCAATCAATAAAGAAATTATCGGGTCAACCCAAAAAAGCCCGAAGTAATACATCAAAATACCGCCTGCAACAACCGCAATTGAGGTAACAACATCGCTTAAAAGATGAAGATAGACGGCTTTTATGTTTAAACTGTCGTGAGAATCACCCTTTACAAATAAAACCGAAAGCGTGTTTAATGCTATGCTCAAAAGTCCCAAACCGATTACCCAAATAGAGTTTATGTTTACAGGAGCCCGCAGTTTATTAAAAGCCTCGATAATTAAAAACAGAGCTACGCCGATAAGAATCGATGCGTTAAACAATGCCGCCAAAATTTCCGCTCTTTTGTATCCGAATGTTTTATCTTTTGTGTCGGGATATGAGGACAATCTGTTTGCAATATAGGCTATCAAAAGCGCCAAAACATCGCTGAAGTTATGCAGAGCATCACTTAAAAGCGCAAGCGAGCCGGATGCCAGCCCGCCTATTATTTGAGACAGAGTAATAATGATGTTTAAAACCACGGTTATAAAAAGCTTTTTGCCCTGTACGTGATGGGTGTGAGGCATGAAACCCCCCTTTTTTTAAGTTGTTTTTATAACCTCTTTGTCCGCTTTTTTATCTTTATCGAAAAGATATGCAAACATAGGCACATACACAAGCGTCAAAAATGTCCCAATAAGCAAACCTCCTACGGCAACATCAGCCAAAGGCGAGAGCCTCTCGAGCCCCACGGCGCTTTCAAGCGCTATCGGAATCATCCCTGCAATTGTACCGAAAGCTGTCATCATAACAGGCCTAAACCTTATCCTGACGCTTTCCAAAGCGCTTTCAAAGGCAGATTCCTTTTTCCTGTAATGCTGATAAAAATCTATCAATAAAACCGAGTTTTTGATTATAATGCCAAAAAGCAGAATAATTCCCATCATACTCGGCATACAGGAGGGCTTATGGAAAATAAGCATCGCCCAAGACGCCCCTATTACAGAAAGCGGCAAGACAACAATCATAACAAGCCCCATCTTGACAGACCTATAAACAGCTATGAGCGTCATAGTCAGCAGAACAACGCCGATCAAAAGTGCCTTTATCATTCTTTTGAAGCTGTCGTTTAACTGCACTATGCTGCCTGCCTGAACTATTTTAAACCCGTCGGTTTTCAAGTTTTTTAATATATTGTTGCTGTTTGCGGTTAGCATTGTAATGGGCTTCTTGTTTCTGTATCCGTTTACGTCTATACTGTACAGCAGCTGGTCTCTTTCTATCTTTGCGGCTGTAAAGTGTTTCTTGAATTTTGCCACGCTTTCAAGCGGTATGTAATAGCCAAACGCCGATTTTATAGGTAAAAGCCTTATGCTTTGCAGATTTTCGTTGAACTTGCCTTTAAGATAGACCCTGACAAATTGGGTGTTCATAGATGTAAAATCACCGTTTATGGAGGCAACCCTGCCGTTTATCGGGATTTGAGCAATAATTCTTGCAGGCGTCAGACCATAGCTCAACGCTTTATTCGTGTCAATATCCAGCTCAATCTCTTGAAAATCCTCACTCCAGCTTGTATCTGTACTTGTCAGACCCTTGATTTTTGCAATCGCATTCCTAACGTATTGAGCTTTGTCTGACAAACCGTAGTAGGTGGGGCTTTCTATCCTTATATCAAGCGGCGCTTTTATCGTAGAAAGGGGTGTTGCTCCGAAGTCATATACATCAACGCTTTTAACACCCTCAAGAGTATTGAGTCTGTTTCTAAAAATAGATTCAATTTGCCAAATCGTCAGCTTTCTGTGAAATCTGTCAACACAGTTAACCGTTATTGAGGCTTCGCTGGGCAGATTTCCGCTTCCCAAAGACAGCACGCCCGCCTCAGAGCCAAACGCCACCGAGCTCATTTTAACGTAGGGCTGTTTGTGAACCCAGCGCAGAAACTTCTCCATCTTAACGATTGATGCACTTGTCGTGCTGTTTGGAGAAAAACGCACCTTTGCCATAATAATTCCCGTATCCATAGGGGGCATAATATCCCTTCCCAAAACAGGCATAATGTTTTTGACACTCAAAACAAAAACCAAAATCACGCCGATAATCAAAAACGCACGCCTGAAAAAAACTCTTTTTCTGTTTGAAAAGCGCAAGATTCCAACATAAACATCCACAAACCTGCCGACTGTCTTAAAATAAAATTGCTCGAACAGCTTTTCTATTTTCGTTTTTTTCGTTCCGTTTTTATAAAGATAAAAGGAGAGTTTAGGCACAAATGTAACGGATAAAAAGTAGGATGCTATTAACGATATGATTAGAGTGGAGATTAAGGGCTGAAAAATCTTTTGAGGATAGTCGCCTACAAACATCAGCGGAAACAAGATAACTATGGTTGAAAGCGTTCCGGCAAAAACAGGTCCTAAAACCTCCTTTGTGCCGTTGTATATTGCCGTGTTTAGGTCTTCCTTCAACTCGTTTAAGTGCCGCTCAATGTTCTCCAAAACAACAACGGCGTCGTCTGTCAGCATACCCAAAGAGAGGATTATTGCCGTATAGACGACAATATTCAACTCACCCCCTGTCAGCCAAATAATGGCAATTGTAGAAAAAAACACCATAGGTATGGAAAGACCGGCTGCTATAATTGCCCTGAAATTACCTAAAAACAGCAGTAAAACAATAAGTGTATAAATTATGGCATCTCGCAGCGCCTCAAGCATATTACTGTTTGAGGTTAGAATAAGATTTCTTTGAGTATCGGATATTGCAAACTTTATGTTTGGATATTGGGCTTTGAGATATTTTATGGCTTTTCTTGCCGCATTGGAAACATCCAAAACGCTGCCGCCTGGAGCTCTTTGTATGGAAAGAGCAATGGCAGGATGTCCGTCTCCCACATATCCGCTAAACAGCTTTTCGTGACCCCATTTTACCGAAGCAACGCTCTCAAGCGGAACATTTGGTGCAATTTGAAGCTGCTTTAATTTCTCAATTTCATCCTTTTCGCCGTAGTATGTCAAAGTCAAAAAGTTGCTTTTGCTCTTCATAAAACCAATCGGCATATCTTTATCCAGAGAAGACAACGCTTTTATTACAACATCCGCCGAAAGCCCGTATTTGGCAAGTTTATACGGGTCTATATTGACCGTAATCGCACTTTTATATCCGCCGAACACCTCGACATTTCCGATTGACGGAATCCCAAGCAGATACGGCTTTATGAAACTGTCGGCTATTTTTCTTATATCGGTTAGGCTCAATGAGCCGTTTTTGGGCGATAATGAAACCACATCAACAGGCAGTGTAAAGCTCCCAACCGTATAAATGGAAGGATTGGCATTTGCAGGCAGTTTGGATTTTACGATTGAAAGGGCGTTTGAAACATCCACGGCTGCATTTTCCAAGCCTTTTTTATATTCAAATACCACCTTAACAATGGAAAAGTTTGCTACGTTTACGCTGCTAATATCTCTCACATAGCTGAGCCTTGCCATCTCCTCCTCGATAGGTTTTGAAACGCTGCTTGCGGCAACTTGGGCTGTGACTCCGGGTATCTTTGTTATGACGACAACCTGCGGTCTGTCGGCATCGGGAAAGAGATTTTTGGGCAAATCTTGCAGCCCTATAACACCCAGTATAAAAAACAGAACTATTATACTAAAAAGCGTGTAGGGTCTTTTGTAGAAATAATCAAACATAAACTTACTCCTTCACTATTCTGACACCGCCAAGCAGCTTTATAAAAATATCCGGTTTTGTAATTACAATCTGTTTACCGAGAATGCTTTTATCATTAACGGCTAATCCCTGCTCTCCTGATGCTATAATTTTTATTTTCTCAGGTATTGCCCTATCCTTATCGGCTACAAAAACATAATTTTTTCCGTTATCGCTTAAAACAGCATTAAAGGGAAGTTTAACGGCTTTTCCCTTAAAAATCACAATGCCTACCTTTACGCGCGTGTTTGTATTTAAGGTTGTATTGACATCTGCCTTATATTCGTTGAGCCCGTTGAAAGTGCTGTTGAGCGCAACAACATTTAAGAATTTACCTTTAAAAATCACTCCTTTGGGTTTTATATCGTCCGGCAGCCTTAAAAGTACATATTTGCCGCCCTTTGAACTTATGGAGCATATGGGCTTACCCGGCATTGCAACATCGCCGACATTTGAATATTTTTTGCTTATAATTCCTTCAACGGGGGATTTGATAACGGTATAAGAAAGCAGTGTTTTTAGGCTTGTTATATCGCTTTTTATGCTTTTAATCTGTGACTTAACTGCATCTATGGACGATTTTAAAGACGAAATTATATCCTCTTCCTTTTGATACTGCTCGATTGAAGCTCCCTTGACCTTTAAAAGAGCTTTTGTTCTTCTGTGTGTCAATATCATATTTTTTAAAGACAGCTTAACCGAATTTAATTTTGAGTACAGAGATTTTAAAGAGGATTGCGCCGATGCAATCTTTGCCTTTGTTGAGGATGAATCAAGTCTTACCACCACCTCTCCTTTTTTAACCCTGCTGCCTATCGGTTTTAAGTATAAAACACGTGCCGCAAGCTTGGTCGTTACATTGAAATCCACCGAGCTTTCAATCAAACCCAGACCCGACATAGAAAGATAAAAATCGCTCACAGCGGGCTTTATTGTTTTGACAACAACAGGGTAGGTCTTGGGCGGTTTGAGCTGCGCCAATTCTTTCTTTCTAACCTTTATCAACACAATTAAACTAATGGCTATAACCAAAACCAATACGAGTAAGATAAGTTTCTTTATCATTTTACAATCTCCTCCAAATCATTTCCGTAAATAACGGCAAGCTTCGATACTATTTCCCATTTTTTGGTTTTTAAAGACAGCAGGTTTGCCTGAGCGCTCAACAGTTCGTCTTCATATCTTAAATATTCCTCTTCTGTCATTCTTTGCGTATCAAACGCCACTTTTGCGTACTTCAACAGCTGTTTTTGGTTCTCCACGCTTTTTTGAGCCATTACTATCGAACTCTTTAGAATTTTAAGCTGACTGTTCAGGCTCTCCGAATCGGATTTTAATTCTATATTTAATTGACTGAGCTCAAACTTGCTTTTTATATAGTCGGATTTTGTTTTTTGTATATCGGTATAGATGGTTTTATTAAATATTGGAATCTGCATATACAAACCGATATTGGCGTAGTTTCTTATAACCGAATCGTCTGTGTTGTAGCTTGTGCCGAATTTTCTAAAAGCAAAACCTTTAAGATAGAACGACGGATAAAGCCTCGCTTTTTGCGCATCCACAGCATATTTTTTTGCTTTAATAACATACTGCAGCGGCTTTGTTGTAAAAAACTCACCCTCTTTTAAATTTCTAGTCTGATACATAGGTATCGAATGTTTAATATTGATTGATGTCAGTGTTTTTA
>WGCD01000145.1 GCA_015493995.1 Desulfurellaceae bacterium | reverse complement strand
ATAGCCGAGAGAGGAATGTTTTTAAGAATGCCTGACAGTACTGCTCAGTCTGACAATATAAAAGGATTTGCTTTTGTTTACAAGGGAGATGGAAAACCACCTATGCACGCCTGCCTTATAAGTTTCAACACAAGCGACAATACAAGCACAATGGATTGCACAAGCTTTACGCCTTACATATACCTTTATTACTTTAGCAAGTCAGCTGATAATATACCTGTTTTTCTTGCAGATTTTTCGGGTTTTGCTGCTACACCGTCTAACTACGGAATGAATATGGGCTACCTTAACCTCTTTGCTATTCCTGCCGATTCTCTTCAAAACATCTTTAGTAACGACTCTATCAATCAATTCACTCTATACGCTTCGGAGGATTGCTATGATCAAGACAAAGCGTATTTCATCTTCCCTGTGCTCTTGATTGGCGATACGCTATACGGAACATATTGTCCTGACCCAAATGATGATAATTATTGTAAAATCTTTTACACAAAGGCAGTAAACACTCAATAACAAAAAAGAGGGGGCTCTCCCCTCTTCTATTTTTTTACACTTCTTTTCTTTTAAACACTCAAACAACTCAATTTACGGTTTACCCGAGCCCGTTATATACCAAAAATTACCGCCTGAACCTCCCGGCTGCCCGTTTTTATTGGCATCAAGAGAGCGCCCCCATATATCTTTAATATGATAATCGTAATAGATATAAACAGTGCACGGTTCTTGCGTGTTGCATATTTTTGTTGAACTCGATGTCCATTGAACAGCTTTCGGGCTAATTCTTCTTACAGACCCTCTCAAAAGAGCATCTTTAACCAAATGTGTTGCTTGGGTTTGATCATATCGTTCTTTTTTTGTGCTGTATATCTTTAATCCATCGACCATTGAGAACAGTCTTGGTCTCAAATTAAAAGTTACTTTAATTTCAATATGGCGGTCGCTTGATAAATTTGTAGATATATTTAATATTTTAAAAATCGTGCTGGGAGGTTTGGTGTCTGCAGGTATATGTTTGTAGCTTACAGACCTGTTTCCCGCTGAAACTTTAGGCATCGAAGAAGAACATCTGAGCGTTTTTGTCATCTCATTGTTGTGTTCATTTGTTTCTTTAATGCGGTTTGCAAAAGCATCAACAACAACCCTAACCCTTCTGCTTTGAAAAGTCGGTATTGTACCCAATGTTCCCGGCGGTGTCGCTCTTAATGTTCCGTTGGGCTTGACTAATTTCTTATGTCTGTCTAAGTATGAAAGTTGATATCCGTTGTTTTTTGAGCCTACATAAAATCTTACTGCAGCCTGCCCGGCAATGGTGTTGTAGCTCGGCAAGGAACCGGGACCTCTGTTTTTAATTATTGCCCAAATTCTACAATCCTTATCCAGTTTAATATCCGTGACGGTTAAATCAGGAAGTATTTTATATTTTGAGTAATTTGAGCCTATCTTTGAACGCGCTCCGATAACCCCCTGTTTAAATTTTGATGTCATTTTTTTACACACATTTTGGTTAAGAAGCTTTTTTGAACCTATTACCCTTGAATTATAGACAAATTCCACCAAAAAATCTCTCGCTCCACTATTTGAGAGGCGCGTCAATGTGGGTGGTTTTTTATTCTTACACACAATCTTCAAAGGAATGGCATCTGCAGCAATTGAGCCGGCAGAGACTTTTTGCCCCGGTGTTGTATTTCCGTTTAGATAAACCTTCCTCCCGTCTTGATACATAAAAATTTTTCTCTGCAGTTTGGACCCTGTAAGATTAACCGTTCCGGCATTTTTCCATTTTATATACATAATGTAGTTAAAAGCACCGCTCTTGTGTTTTTGCAGCCTCAAGGAGATAATATTAACTTTTATTATCTTGTGTATTTTTAAATGACTCTTGTTTAAATTCCCTTTAGACAATATTTTAGCTCCGTAAGCGTTAATATTAAACAACACAACAACAACCAAAACAACAACCCATCTGATTTTTAACCGCATAAATCACACTCCTTTTTGGATTTAACACTTTTTACACATAAAATTCCTATAAACCATTAGTGTTTCTAAAATCAATCTTATGACACCTCCTCTTAAATTTAATTTTAGCCTGCAAACCACTTTCAAATTTTAAAAGACACGATTATTCTAGCTAACATACCACATCAACCACGTTTATATAGAATTGTATTGTTTTAAATTTCACTTTATGTGCAATTTTCAAGAAACTGTAAAAATAATGTATAAACCAAACACCTTTTTGTCTTTCTGCTTCGAGCATAGAACCTCTTCTAAAAGCAATAACATTTCAAAATACATACATTTTAAAACAAATGCCCTGATTTTGTATGTTTAGTGACACGTTTTGTAAAAAATGTTCACTTGGTCTATTTTAACAGTGTTATTAATACGCATTAAGAAGCCGAAAGGGTTTACATCTTGCTGCTAATTTGCTATCTTCCAAGCGTGGAGTTTCTGGTTAAGTGGGCTATCAATACCATAGCTTTGTCGGTAGCGGTTTTAATAGTTAAGGGCGTTTCGGTAAGCGGTATTGTGCCCTTGGTTATAGCGAGTTTAACCATAGGATTTTTAAATGCCGTTTTAAAGCCCGTTATGCTTATAATGACGCTTCCTCTTAACATATTGACAATGGGAACCTTTACATTTATCATAAATACGATTATGATTCTCATAGCGTCTCAGATTGTTAGGGGGTTTGACGTAAGCGGCTTTTGGGCAGCGTTTGTGGCATCTTTGTTTATGAGTTTCGTAAACTTTATTTTAAACCTGTTTGTTTATGCAAATAAAGACGACTAAAAAACGGTTAAATATAATGCCTTTTTCAAATGATTTACAGGGGTAAAAGATGAGTAGCAAAAAAATGCCAAGTCTATATTTCGACGATTTAAAGGTTGATGTTCCCATAATCCAGGGCGGTATGGGTGTCGGCATATCTATGTCTTCATTGGCAAGTGCCGTTGCAAACCAGGGCGGTGTCGGCGTTATATCAGCAGCGGAAATAGGATTTATCAAGGAAGACTTTGCCAAGCATCCCAAAGAATCGAATGTAGTAGCCTTAAAAGAGGAGATAGCCAAAGCAAAGCAGATGACAAACGGCGTTTTGGGTGTGAATATTATGGTCGCAATGACGGATTTCTACGACCTCGTTGTAGCTTCTGTTGAAGCCGGCATAGATATGCTCTTTGTAGGCGCCGGACTGCCGTTTGGAATGCCTATGGATGAGATAAAAAAAAGCAAAACCAAGGTTTGCGTTATTGTATCTTCAGACAGAGCCACAAACCTTATTTTTAAATATTGGGATAGGCACTACGGCGTATTGCCTGACGGTGTTGTTGTGGAAGGTCCGAAAGCAGGTGGTCATCTCGGTTTTAAATACGAACAGATTTTTGATGAAAATTTTGCTTTGGAGAAGATAACACCGCCAATTATAGACGTTGTCAGAAAATATGAAAAAAAATACTCTAAGAAAATACCCGTGATTGCAGCCGGCGGCATATATACAGGCGAAGATATATATCGTTTCATAAACAAAATAGGTGTTGACGGTGTTCAGATGGCAACAAGATTTGTTGCAACATACGAGTGTGATGCCGATATAAAATTTAAAGAAGCATACATAAATTGCAAAAAAGAGGATGTAACAATAATAAAAAGCCCGGTAGGTTTACCCGGAAGAGCCATAAGAAACAAGTTTTTGGAAGCCGTTGAGAGGGGGCAAAAAAGCCCGTTTAAGTGTGTTTGGCAGTGTTTAAAAGGGTGTCAATACCGGAAAGCCCCCTACTGCATAACTCAGGCTCTTGTTAATGCTCAAAAAGGAAGATTGGCAGGAGGGTTTGCCTTTGCCGGAGCAAATGCCTACAGGGTTGATAAAATAGTTTCCGTTAAAGAGCTTATGGATGAGCTGAAGAGGGATTACGAAAAAGCAGCCGAAATCTGAAAATTTAATAAATCCAAGGAGATATAATGGCAAAAAATAGTACGATAAGGAATATAGCCATCATAGCGCATGTTGACCACGGAAAAACTACGCTTGTTGATGCTATGTTGAAACAGAGCGGGCTTTTCAGAGAAAACCAGAATGTTGAAGAGAGGATTCTGGACAGTATGGAACTTGAAAGGGAACACGGCATAACCATTGCTGCCAAAAACTGTTCCGTTATGCACAGGAATTTAAAGATAAACATAGTTGACACGCCTGGGCATGCCGACTTCGGCGGAGAGGTGGAAAGGGCGCTCTCTATGGTTGACGGTGCACTTCTGCTTGTTGATGCAGCCGAAGGTCCTCTGCCTCAAACACGTTTTGTGTTAAAAAAAGCCTTGGAAAAAAAGTTAAAGATAGTTGTCGTCATAAACAAGATAGACAGAAAAGACGCAAGGGCGGATGAAGTTTTGGATGAAATATACGATCTGTTCATAGATTTGGATGCAACTGAAGAGCAGCTCGATTTCCCATACCTATACACAATAGCCAAAGAGGGCATAGCACAAAAAAGCCTCGATGAAAAGGGTAAGGATTTAACGGTGCTGTTTGAGACGATTGAAAAAGAGATTCCGGCTTTTGAATACGATGAATCCAAGCCGCTTCAAATGTTGGTCAGCGATATAGGACATTCGGACTACCTCGGAAGGCTTGCCATAGGAAAGATTGTAAACGGCGAGATGAACTATAATGACTCTTTGGTTTATATTGATAGAAACGGAAAAGTAAAACCGTTTAAAATATCCAAACTTCAGATTTACGAGGGGCTTAAACTTAAAGAAACAAAGAAAGCTGCTGCAGGAGAAATTGTTGTAGTTTCGGGAACAATAGACGATATAAATATTGGAGATACAATATGTGCTAAGGACAAACCTCTTGCTTTAAAGAGATTACACGTTGACGAACCCACCGTTGCTATGAAATTTACAATCAACACATCTCCGTTTGCAGGGCAGGAAGGAAGTATTGTTCAATCGAACAAAATCAAAGAAAGGTTGTTTAAGGAAGCAACAAACAACGTATCAATAAGTGTGGAAGAAACTGATAGTCCGGATGAGATTATCGTCAAAGGCAGGGGCGAGCTGCAGCTTGTAATCTTAATAGAAACCCTAAGAAGAGAGGGATTTGAGCTGTCGGTCGGGCGTCCTCAGGTTATATTCAAATATACCGATGCCAAACGACTCGAACCCATTGAAAGGTTATTTATAGACTGCAATGAAGAATTTGCAGGGGCGGTTACAAACAAACTCTCCCAGAGGAAAGGCAAAATGGTAAATATGATAAACAAAGGCTCCGGAAGGGTCAGACTCGAATTTTTAATACCTGCAAGGACATTAATCGGATACAGGGATGAATTTTTAACCGATACCAAAGGAACAGGTATTATGAACTACTACTTCGAGGAATACAGAGAATTCCAAGGTGAATTCAAATCACGTTTTACAGGCTCTTTGGTTTCTGACAGGCAGGGAGTCGCGGTTGCTTACGCACTTTTTAACCTTGAGCCGAGAGGCAGGTTGTTTGTAAAGCCGGGCGACAAGGTCTATGAGGGTATGATTGTAGGTGAGCACAACAAGGAGAATGACCTAAATGTTAACCCGACTAAAGAAAAAAAGCTGTCGAATATGAGGGCTGCAGGAAGAGACGACAACATCGTTCTGTCTCCCATAACGCCGATGAGCCTTGAAAAGGCAATCGGGTTTATTAAAGACGACGAGATGGTCGAGGTAACACCGAAATCAATAAGATTGAGAAAAAGCGTGCTTTCGGCTCAAAAAAGGAGAGCCATTGAACACGGCAAAACCGTTTAACAAAATATTGACTTATTAAAATGGTTTATATTACACTTACAAATAGATATCGGTGAATGTTTAAGCTGTTTTGTAAACAATGTACAACAATAACTAAATAGACGGAGGTGAATATGTATAAGAATATTCTTGTTATGACGGATTTCTCAAAAGATTCTGACTATGCCGTGGAAATCGCCTGTGAGATTGCAAAAAAATTTGACAGCACTTTGTATATTTTCCACGTGGCGTATCTTGACCCGGGATTTACTGTTTTAATTGACGAACAGGAGTTTGCCAAACTTGCCAAAAAAATGGATGAGAGCGTTGAGCAGGAACTTGAGCAGTTGGAAGCAAAAATCCGATGTTTAAAAGAGGTGAACTATAAAAAGGTTTACCACAGGGGCGTTCCATATGAAGAGGGATTAAAAGAAATCGAAAGCGGCAAATACGATTTGCTCGTGCTCGGCTCCCACGGAAAAAGCGGAGTGAAGAAATTCTTCTACGGCAGCACAGCCGCCAAGCTGGCAAGAAGGTCACCCATCAGCACCCTAATCACAAGACTACCGTAACAAAAAGTAAAAACAAAAAAGCCGACTATTGTTAAAATAGCCGGCTTTTATTTTCATCCTATCAAAGTCAGGCTTTAGCCGTTCTTACACCCAAACGCATTCTTTGTTCAAGATAAAGCAGTCCCAAAAGCAGTAATCCCGGTACATACATATAGTATTTCAGTCCCGGGGATAGGCTAAATGCTTCTATCGGTCCTGACGGATTAAGCAGCAGCCACATAGCAAGAAGGAAAAACGGTATTTCATACCACTTGTTTTTTGTTATAAACCAGCCTTGGAGCGCAGACGCAAAGGCAAAAGAACCAAGTATAGCCATAAAGAAAATCATTATAATCTGAGGCCAGCTTGATATGTGATATAAAATTAAGTCGGGGTTAAATACAAACATAAACGGTAAAATAGCCGTTCTCATATCGTATATGAACCCCTGAACAGCAGTGGGTATCGGGTCTGTCTCAGCCAAAGCTGCGGCAGCATAAGCCGCTAATCCCACAGGCGGTGTATCGTCTGCTATGATACCGAAATAAAAACAGAACAGGTGAGCTGCCATTAAGGGTATGAAAAATCCATAGTTATGACCGATTGTAACAATTATCGGTGCAGTTAAAGATGCCATAACGATATAGTTTGCGGTTGTAGGAAGACCCATACCGAGTAATAGACTTGCCATAGCGGTTATTATAAGCAGAAGATAGATATTGCCGTGAGCCAATGTTCCGACGAGCTCGGTTATCATACTTCCGATTCCCGTTGCAACAAGACCAACAACCACACCGGCTGAAGCACAAGCCAAAGCCACAATAACCATATTTCTGGAGCCTGATACAAAGGCTTCTATTATTACGCCTATGGAATTTTTTATGGCTTTTGCAAAACTAATACCCTCTTTTTTGATTTTTCTAAGTTCCTGATATAAGATTGTAAAGATAAGAATGATAATTGTTCTGAAAGCCGACATAGCCGGGGAGTGCCTCAACACCATCAACTCAATAACAAGCCAGGTAATCGGTATTAAATAGTGATAGCCCTCTTTCAACACCTTTTTGGCGTTTGGAAGCTGCTCTTTGGGTAAACCTTTAAGCCCGAGTTTGCTTGCTTCAAGATGTGATACGTAAAACAGCGTTATGTATGCCACCAATGCAGGTATGGCAGCCGCTTTTACCACAGCAATATAGGGCACATTAACATATTCGGCTATTATAAATGCTGCGGCTCCCATAATCGGAGGCATCAACTGCCCGTTAATACTTGCCGCAACCTCTGTGGCGCCGGCTTTTGTTGCCGGATAGCCGGTCTGTTTCATTAAAGGAATCGTAAATGTTCCGGTTGTCACAACATTTGCAACAGAAGAACCGGAAACTAAACCTGTCAAACCGCTTGCAACAACAGCAGACTTTGCAGGACCGCCTTTGTATCGCCCAAGCCCCGCGAAAGCCAGGTCAATAAAGAATTTTCCGGCTCCCGCTTTATCCAGCATCGCACCCATCAAAACAAACAGATAAACAATGTTTGTCGAAACCCTCAACGGTATTCCGAAAATTCCTTCTGTCGATAAAGACAGCTGACTTACGTATTTATCTATATCAACACCCCTGTATGCCAACAATTCCGGCAGATGCGGACCGAAAAATCCATAAAGGGTGAACAGTAAGCCTACTATCGGCAAAGCAGGACCTATGGCTCTTCTTGTAGCTTCAAAAACCATTATAACAGTTAAAATACCAAAAATCTTATCTGTCAAACTCGGTGAACCCATCCTCATGGATATGCCCGTCCAGGCTATTGTTATATATAGCGCCGATGCTATACCTATTATTGCCAATATATAATCTATTATCGGTATTCCCTGTCTTTGAGACAAGAAGGGAAGTGATTTTATGTGATGCTTTTTTAAGAAAGGAGTGCTTAAAAATATCATAGCCATAGCAAAAGCAAGGTGAATCGAGCGTGCAAACGTACTGTCTATAGTTAAAAAACTTGCAATGGATAACTGAAAAATAGCCCACGAGACACCTACGAAATAAACGAGATACTTTTCGTATTGATTAAAGTCACGCAGGGTGCCGGTATCTTCTTTTAACAGTTCCTCAAGTTCTTTTTGTCTGTCTTTTTCCATTCAACAACCCCTTTTAAAAGGAATAAGTGTAAACTTGACAAAAAAAGCGGACGGTACTTTGACATACCATCCGCTGCTTACAGACCGACTAACTTTACTTAATCAGTTTTTTAGGAATGTACTTAATCAGACCGCTCTCTTTGTAGTATTTCAAAGCACCGCGATGTATCGGAGCCGTTAAGCCTTCAAGCATATTTTTCTTTGTTAAAACTTCGAAAGCCGGGTGGAGTTTTTTAAATGTATTTATGTTTTCAAAAACCTCTTTTGTTATGGCATAAACAATATTTGCAGGCTCTTTTTTGCTCGTTACGACCGTTGCCTTGACACCGACAGTCCATACATCTTTTTGAGTGTTTGCAGCCATAGGATAGAACTCTTTAACCGGAATCTCGGCTTTTGCATAGTAAGGATGGCTCTTTAGCAGCTTATCAACAGCCGGTCCTGAAATCGGAACAATTCTAACCTTGATTCTTCCTGATGTAGCTTCCTTTATGTTTCCGTTTGGATGTCCTACTGTATAGAAGAAAGCATCGATTCTTCCGTCCTGCAACAGACCTGGAGCCTCAACAGCTTTAACATACTCAGGCGTAATATCTTTCAAAGAAATTCCGAAAGCCTTCAAAATGTCTTTAGAGTTTTGGAGCTGACCGGAACCTGGATTTCCCAGATTAACCCTTTTACCCTTCAAATCGGCAACGCTCTTGATACCGCTTTTAACGGAGGCAACAAGTGTAATTGACTCCGGATGTAAACTAAAAACACTTCTTAGATTTTTCTGAGGTCCTTTGTTTTTCCACTCTGCCAATCCGTACCAAGCTTCATACTGTCTGTCAGACTGACAAATACCAAAGTCTAAGTCTCCGCTCAATACCGCATTGATGTTATAAACGGAACCGCCGGTTGATTCAACCGTCATCTTGATGCCGTATTCTTTATACTTTTTGTTGACCATCTTGGAGATAGCTCCACCTGCAGGATAGTAAACACCCGTAACACCACCGGTACCGATAGTTACGAAAATTCTCTTGCCGTAACTCAGAGAAACAATGCTGACCAAAAACAGGGCAGCAATCAATAAAATCTTGCCTTTCTTCATAGGCAACACCTCCCAAAAGATTTGTAATAAAATTAAAACAACCCAAAAACAAGCCGTTAGGTTTGTATAAATATACCACACTATTTACT
>WGCD01000144.1 GCA_015493995.1 Desulfurellaceae bacterium | reverse complement strand
TCAAAAAACTCAATAGAATTAGGGAAACGATTTGACTGGAAAAAAGTGATAAAAGATTGGGAAGATGTAATAGAAAATTTGGCGAAAAGGACATAGTTGTGTTTAAAAAGAGAGTACGGACTTTTATCCCTGAAGCGATTCGCAACCGATACCAAAAGTTTCAGACATATAGACATTATCAAAAGCTCAGAAATACACCGGGTAATACCTATAGAAGATTTGATGAGACAAATAGTATATTTATCCATATTCCAAAAGCGGGTGGAATATCGATTATCAAAAGTCTTTATGGGGATCAGGCCGGAGGTATCGGCCATAGGACTTATGAGCACTTCAGGTTTGTTTACGGGGTAAATAATTATGATCGTTATTTCAAATTTACCTTCGTCAGAAACCCGTTCGATCGACTCCTATCCGCTTACAGCTTCTTGAAAAAAGGAGGGATGAACCGGATGGACAAAGAGTTTGGTGAAACAGTGTTGGCTCCATATGATACTTTCGAAGATTTTGTTTTAAAATGGATGTCGGAAGAAAATGCAGACTCATGGGTACACTTCATCCCTCAACATAGGTATCTTTATGATTCTAATGATAACCTAATGGTCGATTTTGTCGGACGTTTCGAAAACCTTAATGAGGACTACGAAAAAATAAGGCAAA
Organism: Desulfurellaceae bacterium; assembly: GCA_015493995.1. Taxonomy (GTDB): domain Bacteria; phylum Campylobacterota_A; class Desulfurellia; order Desulfurellales; family Hippeaceae; genus S144-51. Next base: position 1,699 of record WGCD01000144.1, on the reverse strand, counting down.
AAATTGGAACAGGAGAGCCGTTAAAGCATCTCAACAAAACAAAAGACAAAAAAGAGAACGACTATAAGAAGGCTTATACCCCTGAGATGGCCGAGAAGGTGGCCCAAATATACAAAAAAGATTTAGAACTTTTCGGTTACTCATTTGAATAATTGGCAGGGTAGATAATTTGCTTTCAACCATACTGAAACAGACAAGTTGGAGTATGCTTGGCTCTATCTTCGGCTTTGGAGTCGGCTTTTTCGTCAAACTTTACCTCATTAATGCCGTCGGAACAGATGATTATGGAAAGTATGTCATAGGCCAAACGGTAGTTGCTACGGTAACTGTATTTGCAGCTTTGGCTATGCCACAAATTCTTTTACGGTTCCTTCCCGCTTTTGTAGAAAAGAAAGAGTTTGAAAAAGCCTCCCGCCTCGCTTCATTCGGTTTGCAGTTTCTTCTGCTTGTCGGAGTGTTGTCTGCTATTGGGATCATGCTGTTTCACGACCGGGTGGCGGGACTGTTCCATGACAGAGACTCTCTACTCAACACCATAATTTTCATATCTGCGCTCTATATTCCCTTAAGTCTATACAGTGCAGTGATAACCGCATCTTACAGATCTCTTTTAAAGATCAAAGAGATTGTACTGTACGGTACTTTCATACTTATTTCACTCCGTGCAGTAGGTGTATTTATAATATTTAGTTTTAGCAATAACATTATCTATTTTCTTGTTATAGAAATAGTATCTCAAACCTTTGTTCTTTTTATTATGACAAAAAAATTTGATACAACCAGATTTACGTTTTTCAAACCATTTCCCATAAAAGAGGTACTTGAAGAAAAGCAGGTGGTCTCCTTCGGTAAAAAGATGTACTTCTATGCTCTTATAGGATTTGCCGGGGGGTATACAATAACACTGATTATGAGTATGACACTATCGGCAAAGTATGTTGGTGTTTACTCTATTTTAACTACCTTGGCCGGCCTTACCGCATTTTTACTCAACAACCTAAACTCTGTATTTGCTCCGGTTATTTCAAAATATCATGCTGCAGGAGAAATAAAAAAGCTGGAGTCTCTTTTTAAAGATACCACTTTTATCATCAACATAATGAGCGCTCCGTTCATTGTACTGTTAATACTCTTTTCGCATGATATACTTGGACTATACGGCAAAGATGTCTCGGCCTTCACTATCCCACTCGCCATATTACTGCTTGGGAGCTACTACAACCTCTTTGTAGGAAACTCGGGAATGCTTCTTTTGATGGGAGGGTGGGAAAGTGATGAAATCAAGATAAAAATAGCCAATATGCTTCTAGTGATAATTTTTTCATCCATATTGATAGCCCCTTTCGGTCTTATCGCTGCGGTATGGATAAGCACGCTTTCTGCGGTTTTCGTGAATACACTGCATGTAATATATATAAAAAAAAGGTTTGGATTCACCCCGTGGGAAGTCTACTCTTTTCTAGTTTTCATATTGACTTTAATGGCAATTATTTATTTCGGTTTCCAAAGGCAACAACATTCATCTACATTTTTTGAATATATCTTATGGAGTTTGCTGATCCCCTCTATCTACTGGCTTCCATTCTACAAAAAAATTTTTGCTATTATAAAAACTGTAAAAGAAAACAGGTAAAAGAGTTATTACATGAAAAATATCATCAGACTAACTTCGGCAGCGATCAGAAGACTTAATAAAAAC
>WGCD01000143.1 GCA_015493995.1 Desulfurellaceae bacterium | reverse complement strand
CATTAGATGTCCGCCGTCAAGTATTGGAATCGGAAGAAGATTTAATATACCGAGATTGATGCTTATGATTGCGGCAAACATCAAAAATGCCGCCAACCCGCTTTGAGCCGCTTTTGAAGCCACATCCACTATCATAATCGGTCCTCCTATGCTGCTTGAAGGGATGGCTCTTTCTATCAACCTTACAATCCCAAGCAGCGTGATTTTTGTGATAAAGATAGTTTTTTTAACCCCCATCACAATGCCTTTAATCGGATTATATCGAATCTTAAGAGTTGCTCCGCTTGGTATAATCCCCAAAAGACCTACACGCTCTTTATAGCCCAGCAAATCTTTTATTTCTTCGGCTTTGGGCTTTGCTTTTAATTTAAGTATCTTTTCACCGCGTTTTATGGTTAACGTTATCTCCTTATCCGGGTATAATTTGATTGTTTTTGACAGTTGAGACCACGTTTTTATGTGTTTGGAGTTTATGGCAACAATTGAGTCATTAGGCTTTATTCCGGCAGTATAGGCAGCAGAGTTTGGTTGAACTTTACCAATTGTCGGAGCGAGTGTCGGTACGCCTATGGAATATGCTACCGCAAAGAAGATAATTGCGGAAAATATGTTAAAAAAAGGACCTGCAAACACTATTACCATTCTTTTCCAAACCGGTTGCGCAAAAAAAGCCCCTTCGGTGTCGGTTTCATTTCTTTCGTCAATTTCCTCGCCCTTCATCTTGACATATCCGCCAAGAGGAATCAACGAGAGTGCATATTCGGTTACTTTCGGTTTATATTTGAGCAAAACGGGACCGAATCCTATGGAAAAACGTGTAACCTCTACACCGACGGCTCTTGCTGCTATGAAATGTCCGAATTCATGAATTATTATCATAGCAACAAGCCCCAATATGCCGTAAATCAAACCCATATTATCCTCCGATAAAATCTTTTTCTATTAAAGACTCAATCTCTTTTTTTATCAATCGAGTCTCTTTTTCTATGTAAAATATATCACCGTTCAAATTATTTTCAAACTTATAAAAAGCCTTTTCGATAATCTTAAAAATATCAGAAAATACTATTTTACCCTTTAAAAAGCAGTCAACCGCAATCTCGTCTGCCGCATTCAGCACAAGCCCTAAGTTTTTTTCCTCTTTCTTTAAAGACTCATAAGCAAAGTTTATTGTCGGAAATCTGTCGTAGTCAGGTTTTTCAAAATGCAGGCTTCCCAAAGAGGTTAAATCGGTTTTAAATTCGAGATTGATTCTGTCGGGTTTTGTCAGTGCATAGGCTATGGGGATTCTCATATCGTGAGCGCCCATCTGGGCTATAATAGAGCCGTCAATGAACTCCACAGCCGAATGAACTATGCTCTCTTTGTGTATCACAACCTTAATTTTATTATAATCCATATCAAATAACCACCTTGCCTCTATAATCTCAAATCCCTTATTCATCATTGTGGCGGAATCTATGGTGACCTTTTTACCCATAGACCAGGTGGGGTGGTTAAGGGCGTCTTTAATGGTTATGTTTTTAAAGTCCCGCCTATCAAAAAACGGTCCTCCCGAAGCCGTTAAAATTATGCTGTTTACTAACTTTTTATCTCTCCCCTCAAGACATTGATATATAGCCGAATGCTCCGAATCTATCGGAATAATTTCCAAGTTTTGATTATTTGCCATATTGCGAAAAATTTTTCCGGCTATAACGAGACTTTCTTTGTTTGCCAAAGCCAATTTTTTTCCGTTTTTCAATATAAAGTAGGTTGGTATTAGTCCTGCTGTGCCGACTAGCGCATTAACAAATATGTCTGCCTCTTGCAAAGAAGACAGTCTCTCAAGAGAGTCTTTGTCTTTAAAAAATGTTATATCTTTATATTCTTTTTGAAGGGTTGATATATCGGTATTTTCACCGGCGCAAACAAATGACGGATGAAATTTTTCTATCTGCTTTTTTGCCTCTTTAATGTTTTTATTAAAGCTTATACCAAGAAGATTGTACTTATCTGTACGGGATATAATATCAAGGGTGTTTTTACCGATAGAGCCGGTTGAGCCTAAAACTACAATATTTTCCATAGTGTTATTATATATACGAAGAAGCCGGCAAATGCAATAGAGTCCAGTCTGTCAAGAATTCCTCCATGACCGGGTATGATGTTGGAAGAATCTTTTTTGTTAAATGCTCTTTTAATGACAGATTCGGCTAAATCTCCCAATATGCCGGTTATATTTGCAACGAAGGCTACAATTAACATTTTCATCGGTTGCAGATGAAAAAAATACGCAAAAAGCATTCCGAAGAGCGAGCCGAGGACAACACCGCAAATCCCGCCCTCTACGGTTTTTTTCGGACTTATAACTTTTGCCAATTTATGTTTTCCAAACCGCTTGCCGCAAAAGAAAGCAAAGGTATCGCCCGCCCAAACGGATATGAAAAGAATCATCAATACGCCTCTTCCGTCTTTTTCCTGCATTATGAAGTACAAAAACGGGTAGAGCGAAACATACAAAATACCGGAAAACATAAAGTATTTTTCCAAAACGTCATCTTTTTTTACCGATGAAAAACTTATAATCAGATGAACTGTAAAAGTGAGCAGTAAAGCGTATATCGCATAGTGTTTGTAGAATATAAAAACAAAAAGAAAAAACGCTCCTATTGACAGATATGCCGTTTTTATCGTATTGATGCCTTTTGAGTCCATATTAAGCCACTCAAATAATGCTGCCAAACCTATAAAAAGAAGTGCGACACCGAAATAGATACCGTTTGCAAAAAGCACAAGCCATACGACTATTGGGATGAGTATAACGGCTGAGACAATACGTTTAATCATAGACCGCCGAATCGCCTTTTTCTGTGTTTAAACTCCTCTATGGCTTTCTTTAAATCTTCTTTTGTAAATTCAGGCCAGTATTTATCGAAGAATATAAGCTCCGCGTATGATGACTGCCAAAGAAGGAAATTACTTACTCTTTTCTCACCGCCTGTCCTGATTAACAGGTCAACATCCGGCATATCGTATGTGAAAAGGTTTTTGTTTATCAAATCTTCGGAGATGTCGCTTACATTAAGCTCGCCTTTTTTTATATCGGCTGCGATTTTTTTACAAGCGGCGGTTATCTCCAGTTTTGAACCGTAGTTTAGGGCAAGAGTAAGAACCATTCTTTTGTTGTTCTTTGTTAGTTCTCTAACTCTTTTTAGCATATCTTGAGTTTTTTGAGGATATACACTCACATCCCCTATCGTATTAAATCTTACCTCGTTTTCTGCAAATAGGGTTTCTTTTTTCTGAATTTGTGTATGGAGGAGACTTATTAAGAATCTTACCTCTGATGCCGGTCTTTTCCAATTTTCCGTTGAAAAAGCATATAATGTAAGGTATTTTATGCCTAATGCCACACTGGCTTTGGTTATATCATCCACGATTTTCGAGCCGATATAGTGCCCGTATGTTCTTCTCTTGCCTAAAGATGAAGCCCATCTGCCGTTACCGTCCATTATTATGGCTATATGTTTAGGAGGTAAAGCAGCGTTCATCAAATAGAGCTAATCTCTTCTTCTTTTGATTTGGTCAACTCGTCTATTTTCTTGGAATTCTCATCCAAACTTTTTTGTATCTCTTTTTCAAGTTTTTTCGACTCGTCTTCCGATATAATTTTTTCCTTTTCCATATCTTTTATGGCTTTATTTGCTTTTTTTCTCGCGTTTCTCAAAGCCACCTTATATTTTTCACTTTCCTGTTTTAAGAGTTTTATTATGCGCTTTCTGTCCTCTTCCGTCATAGGAGGAATGTTTATCTTGATTACTTTACCGTCGTTTTGGGGTGTAAAACCTATATTTGCCTTCATTATGGCTTTTTCTATGTTTTTTATAACCGAAACATCCCACGGTTGAATTATGACGGTTGAGGCATCGGGGGTTGAAATCGTGGCGAGCTGTTTAATCGGCATATTCTGACCATAGCTTTCTACCTGTATATTTTCAAAAATTGCCGTATGAGCCCTTCCTGTTTTGACCGTGGTTAAGTACTTTTTATAAGAGGTAATGGTTTTTAGTGTCGCTTTTTTATAATCTTCCACAACCTTATCCATTTTTGCCTCCTGAAATTTAAAAGCTATTTTACGATTGTTCCCACTTTTTCGCCAAGCACTATTCTTTTTAGGTCTCCGTAATTTTTTATGTTGAATACAATTATAGGCATTTTATTCTCCATACACATAGAAATTGCCGTTGAATCCATAACTCTTAGATTTTTGTCTAAAACCTCTATATATTTTATGGAGTATATTCTTTGGGCGTCTTCATATATCTCCGGGTCTTTATCGTAAACACCGTCAACCTTTGTGGCTTTTAAGATAATATCTGAGCCCATCTCCATAGCTCTTAATGAAGCTGCCGTATCCGTTGTAAAATAAGGGTTCCCGGTTCCCGCAACAAAGATAACGACCCTTCCTTTTTCCAGATGCCTAAGAGCCCTACGCCTTATATAAGGCTCTGCTATCTCCCTCATTTCGATAGCCGTTATTACCCTTGTTTGCACATCTGTCTTTTCCAGTGCATCCTGAAGTGCCAAGCCGTTCATAACGGTTGCAAGCATACCCATATAGTCGGCACTTGCCCTATCCATGCCCATCGATGCTCCTTTGACACCTCTGAAGATATTGCCGCCACCGATAACAACGGCAACATCAACACCGAGCTGTCTGACCTCTTTTATCTGTTTCGATATGGATTGGATGGTTTCTTCGCATATTCCATAAGTTAGGGAGCCCATAAGGGCTTCCCCGCTTAATTTTAAAAGTATCCTTGAATAGATAGGTTTGCTCAATTTATTCTTCCCCTATTTTGAACCTTGCAAATCTTCTTACTACTATATTTTCACCGAGTTTGGCTATTGCCGATTCTATCAGGTTTTTTATTTTTACACTGCCGTCTTTAATAAACGGCTGCTCCAACAAACAAACCTCTTCGAAATACTTGTTTATTTTGCCCTCGGCTATCTTATCTAGCATATTTTCCGGTTTTCCCTGCTGCCTTAGCTGTTCTTTCTGTATGTTTTTTTCTTTTTCTATTACATCCTGAGGAACATCTTCTTTTGCAACATAAAGCGGTTCGCTTGCGGCTATCTGCATAGCTATGTCTTTGCATAGATTGTTGAAATCGTCGGTATTCGCAACGAAGTCCGTTTCGCAGTTTACCTCTACGAGCACACCGATCTTGCCGCCTGCATGGATATAGCTTACAACCTTTCCCTCGTTAGCCTCTCTTGATGCTTTTTTCTTGGCACTAGCAAGTCCCATTTCTCTCAATTTGTCTATGGCTTTGTCCATATCTCCGTCAGTTTCAATTAAGGCTTTTTTGCAAGCCATCATTCCTGCGCCTGTTTTTTCTCTAAGTTCCTTAACCATCTGAGCTGTTATGTTAGCCATTATTCCTCCTCCTGTTCGGCTTCTATTTTTTCTTCTTTGGCTTTTTCAAACTCCTCTTCTGCTTCTTGTTCCGAGAGTTCTTTTTCATACTTATCTTTACCGTTTCTTATTGCTTCTGACATTTTTGAGGCTACAAGTTTTATAGACCTTATTGCATCGTCGTTTCCCGGTATTATGTAGTCTATCGGATCTGGGTCACAGTTTGTATCCACAAGAGCAACTATGGGTATGTTTAACTTGTTTGCTTCTTTGACGGCAAGTTCCTCTTTTTTTACATCTATTATCAATATTAAATCCGGTAGTTTTTCCATATCTTTTATGCCGCCGACATATTTTTGCATCTTTTCTTTCTTTTTCCTTAAAATTTTCTGCTCTTTCTTTGTGTAGTTGTTAATCTCTCCGGTTTCTTCCATCTCTTCGAGTTTCTTTAGATTTTCGATACTTTTTCTTATTGTTTGGAAGTTTGTGAGCAGCCCGCCGAGCCATTTTTCATTCACATAGGGCATAGAACATGCGATTGCTGCCTCCTTAATCTCCTCTTTTCCCTGTTTTTTTGTGCATACAAAGAGCATTGTTTTGCCTATAGCTGCGGCGTCTTCCACAAAATCATACGCCTTTTCGAAATATGTTATCGTTTTCTGCAAGTCAATGATGTGGATGTCTTTCCTTGCCGCAAAGATGAACGGTTTCATCTTCGGGTTCCATCTTTTTGTCTGGTGTCCGAAATGAACACCTGCTTCCAGCAACTCCTTCATAGTAATGTGAGCCATAAAACCTCCTAAGGATTTTTCCACCACCCCGTCTCTTCTTAAAATTAAGAAGATCCCAAAATTCGAGGTGTGTGTATTTACAACTGCAATTTATATATTAACAATGAAAAATTTACAAGTGTTTTTGCGTTATTTAATGAATTTAAACATTCTTGCAGACGGAAAATTGTTATACACCTCCTTAAAGTATTTTTTGTTGTAATTCCCCAATATATATATCTGGTTAAAATTGGTTTTGTACGTTCTTTTATCACACAACAGCGTGTATATAAGCCTGTTGTTTTTTAGAATAAGTTCCGTAATGACGCCGTTTTTATAATACTTTTTTTGCCACTTCACATACCCGTTTGATGAGAAAATAACCCTGTTTATGGGTATTTTGTTGTTAATCAACCCTTTATTAAAGTCGAATGTTGCATTTGAGCAATACAAAACATCCCTGCTGAACCTGTCACACCCCAATATCTGAAAGTACATAGGATGGCTTTTTTTCAGTTTGAAGTCCCAGGTTCCAAGATAGGTGATTGCTCCAAATTTTGATATCATATCACGTGTAAAAAGCAGGTAATTATCTTTGTGTTCAATAGGTCTGCCGTATGTTATAACCTTTTTTACAACATCTGTTGTTTTTTCACCGTTTTTTATGGCATCGTCTATGCTTTTTATGCCGAATCTGTCAATGTATGATATCGTATCGTACAGTTGGCTTTGATTATCAGCAGATAAAGCCCTTGCTATAAAGTATGTTCTTGCTCCGCCGTGCGCACCACCGTCGTGATATGTTGCAAATCCGTCAATATCCTCTATTGCATAACCGTAATCCCACCAGCTTACAATGTTTGCCTTATTGATTTTATGCTTGATTTGAACAAATGAGTTTACTATGTCTGCGGCTATCGAGGGTTGAGGAATAAAATTTATTGCCGAGATTTTGGATAAACCGAAAATAACAACGGCAGCAGTTGCAATACCTATAGAGTTTGCCTTGATGGAGTCTAAAGGGCTTCTCGTTTTTATATAACTTACACCCAAGTCTATAATAAACCCGATACCCGCACCTGCAAAAGGTGCAAGAAACATTATAGAGCGGTTTGCAGATTTAAAAGCCATCAGTCCAAGCCCGATGATAGGCAAAAGAGGAACTATTTTTACTTTTAAAAATTTTATTGATACCAAGAAACCTATTAAACCCAAAATGTCTATTATTTTTATGGAGAGTATGTATAAAAGCACCTTGGAATCGGCAATGTGTTCGGCTTCTGTTATTGTTTTTAAGATATTTGGAAAACCCCCGCTTGTTGAGGATTTTATGGATAAGTAGTGTCCAAAAAACGAGAAGAGCCCGGAAAATCCTCTGTATGTAAATAGAGGATTTGCAAAAACCCCCAAAAGTAAAACGGATATGAGGATAATTGAGGGTTTTTCTTTTTTTATCAGCAAGAGAAATGTGAGCAAAACAATATAAACAATAATTATGCCGTTATGCTCATACCACCACCCGAAAAAGCCGAGTGTAACACCTATTAAAACGGAGTATAAAAATATCCGTTTTTTTTCTTTTGCTTGGTGCAGGAACATTAAAAACAGCGATGCCAAAAACAGAAAGAACAGCTGCAGTAAGTCCGTATCAACGCGCCCCATAGATGTTCTTAAATAGTACATCCAGCTGAATGTGCCGACAAATGCCCCCACAATTCCAGCCATCGGCATTTCTGCATAGTAGAAATACAAAGCTATTGGCAGTACAAACAAGCTTGCAAGAATAGGTATTAGAAACAAGCCGGATTTATATATGCTTAAGTGTGTTATTTTGGAGAGTTCGGCAACAAGAAAACTAAGCAGGGGAACGGGGTGCGGTTTTAAAGCTGTATCGGGGTATGCTCTTAAAGTATCGTTGTCCGTTTTATAGTATGTTCCCTGCTTGTACTCTTTTGCATATCTAAGCCAATAGTAGGCATCAAGAGTGGTCATTGCCGGGTATCCGTCTGTGAAATAGACAGCTTTGTGTTTTGTCCAGTAGTCATACTGCGAATATCTGACAAATGCAGACAGAAACAGAACAAATAAAACCAAAATCAGGTATATTTTCCAATCCGTATAGCGGGAGAGTGCAAATTTTGGCTTGACAACCTCGTTTTTAACACCTTTTTTATTTTGTTTGGGCTTTTTTTTCGTGCTCATTCGACTATCCACTCTTTTTCCACCAAGACGGTTTCGTTGTATAGAATCCTTCCTCTGAACTTGTCGCCTTTTTGAAATTTTCCGACGCCTTTTGGCGTTCCGCTCATCAACAGGTCATAATCATAAAAGGTAAAGTATTTCATAGCCTCTTTTAAAATTTCATCCGGCTTATAAATCATCAATCCGACATCGCCTTTTTGCTTTAGCTGTCCGTTTATATAGAGTTCTATGCCGAGGTTGTTTATGTCTTTATCGAACTTAACAAAGCTACTGAATACCGCAGCTTTATCGAAAGCCTTAGCCTTTTCCCAAGGCAGCCCATTCTCTTTTAGCTTGCTTTGTATGTCTCTTAGAGTCAAATCAAGACCGAAACCGACCCCGGCAATTTTTGAATCTTTTATTAAGAAGGTTATCTCGCCTTCATAGTGGCACTCACCGAATTTGGGTAAAAACAGCCTGCTGCTGACGGCACTGTTTGGTTTTATGAATAGAGACATCTCGCCAGGCATTTCGTTTTTTAACTCTTCAATGTGTGCGACATAGTTTCTTGCTATACACACAACCTTGCTCGGTATAACATTTTCAGACTCAAAAATAACACTGTTCATCTGTTGTTCCTCCCAAATTCGCTTTTTAGGTCAGTATATACAAAAAAAATGAGTTGAAAAAGAAAAAAATGATATAGAGTTGTAAAAGTATCACTATTGCTTGATATTTATTGTAGAAAACGTTTACAAACAGGTGTTTTTTGGGTGCTAAAGCCGAATTGTAATAAAAAAGGGGCTGATTTAAAATCAGCCCCTTTGGAATAATTGATGTTGTTTTTTATTATCCTACAAGCTCTTTCATATCGCTGTCAACGTCGCTTATGCCGGATATGCTGAAGTTTTCAACAAGAACCTTTAAAACATTAGGTGAAACAAAAGCCGGAAGCGTAGGTCCAAGTTTGATGTTTTTAACACCCAAGAAAAGCAAAGCAAGCAATACGGCGACGGCTTTTTGTTCATACCAGGCTATATTGTATGCCAAAGGCAGCTCGTTAACAGAATCAACTCCGAAAATTTCT
>WGCD01000142.1 GCA_015493995.1 Desulfurellaceae bacterium | reverse complement strand
GTATATGAAGCATACATAGAACAGTTATCAGAAAACGGAAGGCTTGTTATACCCGTTGAAGAAAGCAGATTTTCGGGGTATCAAATACTTAAAAAAATAGTGAAATTCAACAACGGACAAATAAGGGAATATTCGCTTGGAGGGTGCAGATTCGTACCCTTGATAGATTAATTTTTACCTCAAATAGTCGAACAAATTTTGAGAGGTTAATTGAGAGCCTGTATTCAACAAGGCTTTCATAACCGTCAAGTTTCTTTGATAGTCTGTGTAAACTTTAGCAACATTAGCGTCTTCCAACTCAGAGATTGTTTTTGAGTTTGAAACCTGTGTGTAGCTGATTCGGGATTGGGCAAGGCTCATTCTGTTTGTTCTTGCACCGACAACAGACCTTGCGGCGAGTATTTGATTCAGTGCTTCTTCAGATTTCCCTATAGCATTTTCTATTGAATTGCTTAACTTAAAAGAGAAGCTGTCGCCAGTTTCAAACACCTCTTTAAGAGAGCCTGAGCTAAAATTGAGCGTAACGCCCGCTGTTCCGTTTACACCCGTGTCGTTTTCGTTAAAACTGTTTTTCGCCTGGGTTGTTTCTATCACTATGTTGTTTAAATTATCAGCATCTTTGGCATTGTAAATCAAAATTCCATCCTTATTTGTAACCTGTATATCGTATCTGCCGGCATTGTTAACTATATTAACAGTAGCAACTTTATTGTTATTTTTATCTGTAACCTCTAAAGTCGCCTTTGCTCCGTCAACAGACAGATCGTTTGAACCTTCCGCAACACTAACCGTCCAGGTATCGTTATTACCGCCAAGATATTCCCCTGTTATAACAGGCTTCATTGTCGTTCCTTGACTCCAGTGGGTCGGCAAACCTATTTGATTATTCTCATTGGGATGTTTCAAGGCATAGCTTGCATCTCTCATCTCCTTAAATACATCTATGCCCTTTCCAAGAACCGATTGGTTAAATACGCCGAAGATATTGGGCTTTATTTGAGCAGGAGAGGTTGTTGTATCCTTTATTGTAAAAGAGAGGTTAAACTTACTGTCAGATGGTCTTTTGTCTTTAAAAAACAGATGCCCGTCTTTCACATATCCTTCAACCGTATCTTTGAAACCTCCGCTTCCTCCCTTGCTGGTTTCAAAAAAATAACCGAATACGGGGTTATTGTCAGATTTCTTATAAGCTGAAACCGATAAATCACTTTCTCCGTTTTTATTATCCTCAATCACTATTTTGCCGTGATTTACTTCTACCGTTGCATCGAAATTTGTTGCAATAAACTGATTGACGCTCGATATGGTTGTGCCGGCACTAACGGCATAAGATACATTAACAGCCACGCCGGAATGGTTTGTCCCTGAAAAAACAAGGGTTGATGTTGTTGCAACAATACCAAGACTCCCTAAAGTAGTTGAGCCAACCGCAATTTTGCCGCCCGATGTAATAAGGGTTTTGTTATTTGTTAACTCCTCTGTTGAGTCCAAACTCTCAACCTTATTTATCAAGTCGTTTATTGTTAGTGAGGTTGAGCTTACATTAAATATGCCGCTAACTATATTTCCGTTATGGTCTGTTCCTTTAATTTCTACGGCATACCCTGTATCTATAGCCACGTTTTTCAACGACTCGGCAAGTGTTATGTCGGTCAGTTTTGTTTCCTTTGTTACTGGATTGTTGGTGGTTTTATCGAGCATATAGTTGTTGTTTTCAACCGTTTGATTTGTAGGTTTGTAAATATCCCTCGCTGTTATGGTGATGGGGCTTGTTAAGCCGTCTGAATACTCAACATCCCTTTCACCGTCATCCCCTTCGTATATGTCTCTGCCTCCGGCTTTGTAGGATACGGATATTGTTTGTTGAGAGGTAACATCAGACAATTTGATTTTAATGCCGCGCCCCGTATCTATCCATTTATTTTCCTTACCGCTGATATCTATGGAGTCAGACAGAATATTACCGCCAACATTGGACTCGTCTTTGGAATCCTCATCAATCGGAACCACCTTTCCTGTGTTATCTGTAATATACAGCCGTCCGTCTTTTATATGAATTGTGTAATCACCCGTTTCAAACTGATTCACATCTTTATAAACATTGGATATTGATGTTTCAACGTTTGAGCCACCCGTATCGGTAATTACAACCTCCTGGGTTTTATCCTGTATAGGCTTTTCATCCGTCTTAAAACCGGAAAACAGATACTTACCTTGGAATATGGTATTGGCTGAATTCCTAAGTTCATCCGTTATGCTGTCCAGCTCCTCGGATATCGCCGTCCTGCTCGCATCGTCGTTGTTTGTGGAGTTAGCCCCCTCAACAAGCAGAGCTCCGGCTTTGTGTATCAAATCATCGGCATTTGAGAGTGCAGTATCTTCCGCATTTAATACGGAATTTGCTGAATCTATATTTGTAACATACTGATCGAATCGCATATTTATGTCTTTTAAAGAGAGCACTTTAGAAAGGGCTATGGGGTCGCTTGAGAGGTTTAATAGACGCTTGCCGCTTGCCAACTCCTCGTTTGTAACGTAGGTTTTTTCATTGACCTTGTTAATGTTATATAAAAAATTATTGAATAAAATGCTGTCTGTTATTCTCATTTAACCATATTCAAAAGCGTTTGGGTCATATCGTCAATAACCGAAATAAATTTGGCGTTTGCCTGATATGCCCTCTGGAATTTAATTAAATTAGCCGCCTCTTCATCCAAAGAAACACCCTCAAGGGACTGTTTTGTCGTTTCAAGCTGATGCACGGTAGCCTGCTTGGCTTTGTAGATACTGTCGTATCTCTGTTTCGCAGAGCCAATCGTACCCAAAAAAGCATTGTAGTATTCGTCTATGCTTTGAGTGCTGTTTACCATAACTTTTTTCAATTGAAGTTGAGCAACAGCCTCGGCATTTGAGCTGTCGCCAGGCTTCAGCGTTTTTCCGGCTGCTATTTTGCTCGGGTCGTTTTGTAAAACCGAACTGACTCTCATATCCTTTGCCGAGTGCCCCGTAAAAAACGTGTTAATACCGGTGGCAGCCAAGAAGTGTGAGCTGTCATATGTAAATGAAACCTTATATCCGTTTTGAGCCACTATTTGCACATTTCCGTTTTGAGAAGAAGAGATATTCATAGTGGCATACTGATTTAACTCTGCATTGAATTTGTCAACTATATCGTTAAATGTATCGGAACTGTTGACCTTAACCGTGTATGTTCCAATATCGTTTCCGTTATCATCGGTTACTTTAACCCTGAAAGAACCTGTCTGTATAGGCATATCCAATCCGGTAGCATCGCTTGAGCTGACAACGGCATTTGAGTCTTTAATTCTATATGCCCCAACAACCTGAGAATAAGCCGTTAAACCCGTACCTGCTGCGTGAATCTTATTAACCTCTTGAATCAATGTTTTTGCTATATTGTCAATATCTTTCTGATAGGTCGGAATTATATTATCTCTGAGTTTTAAAGTGGCACCAAGCTGTCCTCCTTTTATCCTCATTGTTATGTCCTGTTTATTGCCGGCACTGTCAACAAAATAAATCTTGTTAAACTGTTCCCCGTTAAGCTTTTCAGCCGTTATTTCATTATAGGTTGTGCCGGAAACAATCGGCATACCGCCAAGTAAAACTGTCATTTCAGGCTTTGTTTGAGAGTTGTATGAGCCCTCAAGTATTGTAACATCAGCCAATTTACTCAATTTATCCAGAAGAACACCTCTTTCGTCCCTTAAGGAGTTTGCATGGTCATTTTTGCCAAGCTCACCCTTTTTTATTTCATAGTTCAAATCGGCTATTCTTTTGGATAAACTGTTAATCTGCTGCGCTATGTATCCGGTTTGTTCATCAAGCCCGTTTCTTATTTCAGACAATGAATTATGGGATGCATTTATGCTGTCTGAAAGCGTTTTCCCCTTTTCCAACACCTGTTGTCTGGCGGTTTCTAAATCGGGATTAAGAGCAAGTGCGTGCCACGCATTAAAAAACTCGTCCATAGCACCCTTTAAGCCTACATTATTTTCTTCGTTAAAAACGTTTTGCACATCGTCCAAAGCAGAATTCATAGTATTATAGAAGGACTCGTCCATATATGCCGCCCTGGTTCTCTTATCTATTAAATCGTTTCTCGCACTTACAATTTGATATACTTCGGCTCCGGTTCCGAATGTACCCGGATGGGTAAACATAGGTATTGAGCTAACAATCTCAACTCTTTCCCTTGTATATCCCGGAGTATTAACATTTGCAACGTTGTTTCCGGTAACATTCATCGATTCCTGATTGACGTATAAACCGCTCTTTCCTATGAACAGACCGTCAAAAATACCCGGCATATTAGACCTTCACACTCAAAGCTCTTTGAGTTATACCTATTGTTGCGTCTTTATCGTAATTCTCACTCTGATTTTTCACAAACCCCATATACATATTAACCATACTGTTGTAAAACGAGACGCTTTCCTGTGTTATCATACGATTGACAACAGATTCTTTATTAAATTTATCCATCAATTCAAGCAGTTTGCCGTTTATAACCCTTATATGGTCTATACTGTTTTGTTTGCTTGCCATAAAGAGAAATTCATTTATATTATCAGCGCCGTATTCGTTTAAAACGTTTTTCAATTCGTCTTCGAGGTTTTTAAGATTTAATCCGATATACTGCTTCAACTCGATAACCTTGGAGAGATTTTCCATATCAAGATTTATCAAATATTCCCTCTCATCTTTCAAAACGGATAGAAGCTCTTCGTATATGCTGACAATGGATGTCATTATGGAGTTTACTTTCTCCAAATCATTCACCCTTCCACTCCTTCAAAATAGCCTTTGCCGTTTCCTCTATGTTCGGCTTGTATGTTCCGTTGTTGACTGCCAGCTTGATTTCATATAGTTTATCGGTCAAACCGTTGGAGCTGTCCAACTCAAGTAGAATTTTGGCATCTTTGGATATTTCAACCTTATCGTCCTTAACGGCACCTGCCGGCGCAGCAACCTCTTTTTTAGCAACTTTCTTAGGTTGATTTTTATCCAAAATTTTAGATTGTTTGTCATATTTACTTATCACATCGCCCATCAAATCATTGATTTTCATCGAAACACCTCCCTTGAATTTACCCTTTCTACCTTACTTAATCGGATAAAAAGGCTAAAACTTTAGTCTCTCCCATACGCATAGGCAAGAACCTTTTTAACATAATTTTTCGTCTCTTTGAAGGGAGGAATGCCTTTGTATTTTTTAACGTTTTCAGGTCCCGCATTGTATGCCGCAACGGCAAGTTTTTCATCTTTGAACTGATTTAAAAGCTGTGAAATATACTTAACGCCGCCCATAACATTCTCCTCTATGCTCCAGGCATTTTTCACACCCAAATCCAAAGCCGTTTGAGGCATAAGCTGCATAAGCCCAACGGCTCCCGCTGCCGATACCGCATTAGGATTAAAGTCCGATTCTGCTTTTATTATTCCATATATGAGTTTTTTAGGCACGGAATACATCTTTGAAGCCCTGTCAACGACCTTATTTATATAGTCCTCATCAGCCGTTACTTGTCCATAAGATTTTAAGGGTTTAAAATTTTCCTGTTTGAGTTTTTTAATCTTTATATTTCCGTTTGAGTGTTTTTTATACTCCACATACTCCTTTAAAGAGTTAAACAGAATTTTGCCTATTCCAAAAGGTGAGTTGTCGGTCATCTTTTTTGCCAATGCGTCTATGTACATAGATTTGTATATATCGTTTTGGGCATCGTTCTTAATCAAAGAGTCTTTGGGAACGGTTTTATCCATCTCCTCAAGCATCTTTTGTACCATTATCGCCTCAAAACCCCTGCAGGCTTTTTTCAGCTGCATCAATTTGGTTGTATCGGATATGTTATTGTTCAATTCCTGTATCATCACATCATCTCCAAGTCGGCATTTAAAGCTCCGGCGGCTTTTATCGCCTGGAATATAGCCATCATATCCCTCGGAGTAGCACCGGCTTTGTTTAGGGCTCTGACCAAATCGCTAACCTTCGCACCTTTGGAGAAGGTTAAAAATGTACCCTTGGATTCCTGCACCGAAACAGTTTTGTTGTTAACCACTTTGGTTTTACCACTTGCCAAAGGGTTAGGCTGAGAAACCGATTTTCTATTTTCTATCGTAACCGTTAAATTGCCGTGTGAGATGCTTATGGGTTCAACCGTTACATCTCCTCCTACAACCACAGTTCCCGTTTTTTCGTCCAAAACCACAACCGGCTTTGATATGGCTTTGACATCGAGTTGATTTATCTGAGAAATCAACTCAACTACATTCCCTCTATAAAGAGGCGGAACTACTACCCTGACGCTTCCTGAATCTTGAGCAAAAGCAATATTTTTTCTATAAAATCTGTTTATTGTGTTGGCTATATGTGTTGCCATAGTAAAATCGGGCTGTTTAAGTGAGTAGGTTATCGCATTTTTAGAGTTTATGTCCACATTAACCTCTCTTTCGACTATCGCTCCGTTTGGAATTCTTCCCGCTGTGGCGTGATTTTTCCTAACCTTATTTCCACCGCCACCACCGAGATTAAATCCGCCTATGGAAACAGGACCTTGAGCAACGGCATAAACATAACCGTTTCCGGCTTTCAAAGGCGTCATTATGAGGGTACCGCCCTGCAAGCTCTTTGCATCTCCCATAGAAGAAACCGTCACATCAATTCTGTCTCCCTGCTTTGCAAATGGCGGAAGGGTTGCAGTAACCATAACTGCAGCAACATTTTTTGTCTGTAAAGAGCTAATCACGCTATCCGACAAAGTTACATTCATTTTTTTAAGCATATTTGCAATCGATTGAATGGTAAACGTCTCGGTGCTGCTGTCGCCCGTGCCTGCCAATCCCACAACAAGTCCGTAACCTACAAGCTGGTTTGTTCTCACACCCACTATGTTTGCAACATCGCCTATCCTTACATCAAAAGCATTTGCATTTAAAGATATAAACAAAACCAACAAAACTACTAACAGCTTTTTCATAGCAAAACTCCTAAAAAGGACGTATAAGTTCCCATAACTTGGCAAGCCACCCTTGACGGTTCGTGCTGCTTACTATCCCTCTTCCGTTGTAAAATATTTTCGCATCCGAAATGTATTGAGAGCCTATAGTATCATCATTTGTTATTTTATATTTATCTATTATGCCCGTTAAAATCAACGTCTGTTCGTCTCCGTTTGTAAACACCTGTTTCTCACCTCTTATAAACAGCCTATGATTCGGTAAAACCTTCACAACTCTTGCTGTTATGGTAGCCTGCAGTTTGTCAGATTTGGAATTCTCTCCGCTTCCTGCATATGAGCTTGAACCCGAAAAGTTAACCAGGTTGTTGTTTCCGGGCTTTGCTCCAACCGCATTCAAAAGCGTGTGCTGAGCCCCCACAAATGTTGTTAAACCGCTGCCGGATGATGAATTCGTTGCAACCTTTGTGGTTGATTTGGTAACGCTTGAGGCATCCTCGCTGACGATTATCGTAACTATATCACCGACCTGCGCTGCCTTTATATCCGAGGCGAGGTCTCCCTGATTGCTCCAGGTGGAACCTGTATCGTTATTGAAACCCTGCGTCTGAACGGAAGGCTGCTCCTTAACATATTCGGGCATCTTTGCATAACGTACCTCTTTGTTTGAAACGGAACATCCGGCTAACAAAGCCAAAACGGCAAAAGATAACAATAATCTTCTCACTCAACATCCTCCATAGAGAGTTTTTCCATATATTTTTTAGCAAATTTCATTCCCAATTATGATAGTCTGTTCTTATACGAATATAAAAATATAAAATTACATATGAGCAGCAAATCCTATAATGTGGGATGTATCAGCTTTTAAAAAAGAGGCTAAAACGGGTAGAAAACCCCTTTAAAGGTTTTCTACCGCTATTATAAACTTTCTTATCTCTTTTATTTCGTCACAATCCACTAAGATAGATGCTATCTCTGCTCGTTTTGGGTGGCAGGCAGGCATAAACTCACCGCCTATTATCTGACTTTAAACGAGATTACGTCCACCTCTTTACCGTTTAGGGTTATTCTTACTCTATACACACCCGCGGGCCAATCTTTATAACTTTCTATTCTGAAATTGACATACTTGTCTTTTGATGATGTTTGATTAACAAAAATGGTTTTTTCTCCTATCGGGTAATCTCTGTTTGGCAAGACATAGAACCATTCGGCTTTAATTTTACTGCCTTTAGGCAGCATATAAACTGCACAGGTCAAGTTTATGTAGTGTTTTTTTGCGTTTAGATATTCAGGGAATCGGAATGATATGTAATCTTGTTTATTTTGATACGCGGCACACTTGTCTATACTGTAGTTTACCGATTGGTTATTTTTTGCGTTTCTGCAGTTAGCATACGCGTTTCTTGCAGAATCATACTCTCTTTTTGCTCTTTTTGCCTCAGGCGTATTGCTTTTGCCTTTACTCATTAGGTTGACCAGCTTGTTGTATGCGGTTACAAACCTTCTGTATGCATTTTTGCAGTTTAATTTTTTGTTTGCAGTTAATTGCACTTGTGTTTGTTTATGGTTTTTTGGAGGGATTGCAATTCTTTTTCCAAAGCAGGTTATATATTTAAACCCGTCACAAAAGCCTTGATTGCAGATTTTACCGCTATCCATAACATAGGTAGGAGATTTTGCTCCGATATCGTAATCTTCTTCAAAGGACATTGCTTTTTTAAACCCCATTTTTCTGCAGAAAGCATCAGCAGCGCCTTTTCCGCAGTCTTGACCCCATATCCTACACCAGTCCAATCTGTATCCGTTTATACGCGGATACCTAAAGGTTTTCATTGTTCTTTGTAATGACGGTTTTATTCCTGATACGCAGCAACTCCTTTTTACAGGATGAGGTATGGCATTTTTAAGCCAGCACCGTGCATAAGGTCCTTGAATTGTGTACGGCTTTACGTATGTCCAAGCCATACATTTCGGGTCTTTTTTGCAGGCACTTTGGCAAAGCCTGTAATCTGGATAAGGCAAATTAAAGCTTTTGTAATCCAAACCAGGCCTGTCTGTATTGACCTCGACTCCACTGCCGTAATGGATTCTCGGTATGTTTAGACGCGCAATATTATATATGCTGTTCGCCCAACTACCTCCGCATATTTTTGATTTATCACCGCTACAGCGCATATTGCAGTTTGCAGCCCGCCCATATTTTCCATAACTGTTTCCGCAGAAACAGTATCCACTATATTGAACGCCAGCATATCTATATCCCCT
>WGCD01000141.1 GCA_015493995.1 Desulfurellaceae bacterium | reverse complement strand
TCGTAATTCCCTTCAGAAACGGAAATAGTGCAACTTAAATCTGACAAATGGATTATTTTAATGGCGAGGCAGAACGGTTTGTCGTAATTCCCTTCAGAAACGGAAATAGTGCAACTCAATCAGGTAGAAAATGTTGTAAAAGACCTTAAGTCGTAATTCCCTTCAGAAACGGAAATAGTGCAACGAAAGAAAAGTGGACGACGACGATCCTTCATCCGGCAGTCGTAATTCCCTTCAGAAACGGAAATAGTGCAACATAATAGGGAAACCACTTTAAGGGATCTACTCTATGTAGTCGTAATTCCCTTCAGAAACGGAAATAGTGCAACTCTATAATACAGCATCAAAGAAGATAGAAGCACTCAATAAAGTCGTAATTCCCTTCAGAAACGGAAATAGTGCAACGGGGCTTATGTCCCGTATGTTAGTAACCCGAGTTGTTTAGGTCGTAATTCCCTTCAGAAACGGAAATAGTGCAACTAACCAAGATGGTTAAGGAAGAGATAAAGAAAGGAAATGAGTCGTAATTCCCTTCAGAAACGGAAATAGTGCAACCAAACTACTTACTGAATTATTTAATAAACTTTTAGAAGTCGTAATTCCCTTCAGAAACGGAAATAGTGCAACGGTGATAGCGTATATAGTGTCCATTTATTTGATTTTTATGAGTCGTAATTCCCTTCAGAAACGGAAATAGTGCAACTTAAATTATTTAAGGAGGTGTTGAAATGATTGGTTTTGCAGGTCGTAATTCCCTTCAGAAACGGAAATAGTGCAACAGCAGAGATGCTTCTAATGGATGTAAAACATTATGTTAAGTCGTAATTCCCTTCAGAAACGGAAATAGTGCAACACAAAAGGGTCGCCCTGTTGAATACATAGGTGACCGTACAGTCGTGTCGTAATTCCCTTCAGAAACGGAAATAGTGCAACAGTCAAAATAAAAAGCCTATTCTGACGGCATTTAAACTTGACAGTACTGCTGTCAAGTCTTTGTAAACCATTGATACGACAACATTTTCTCTTGTACGAGAAATCAAGCATATTGCTTTGTAAAAGAGCAGTTTTTGACAGGTTTTTTGACAAGGTCAATAACAGTCAAAACCAGTATAATCCTTTATACAACAGGATATACTTAAAAGTCAAGAGAAATATTGCACTCAAAAGTTTCCATACATTAAAATTTATTAGTTAAGAAGGATTATCGAACTCTGCATCTGTTGATAGACAAGAGGTATATGACATATATTCCACAATGAATTCAATTTTATGAAAACCGTATATTTTGAAAATATTTCCATAGAGTTTTTAGGCTGATTTATATAATTGATACAAAACAACCCAACGTTTAGGAACCGATTTAGTTGTTAAGTGTCATATTTTGTTTGATAAACCTTAAAAAGTTGTGTATATTCGAACTTGATATTGTTAACATTTTTATTGCGGGAGTTAAAGAATGACACAAATCGAAGCAGCCAAAAAAGGCATAGCCACAGAAGAGATAAAATACGTTGCAAAACAGGAGCAAAGAAGCGAAGAGTTTATAATGGAGGGTCTTGCAAAAGGGACCATAGTTATTCCGAAAAATATCAATCACGACATCAAACCTATGGCGGTCGGCAAAGGATTAAAGACAAAGGTCAATGCAAATATAGGAACTTCAAGCGATATAGCGCAACTTGAAAACGAATTAAAGAAATTGAAGGCTGCTATATCGGCAAGAGCCGATTCGGTTATGGATTTATCGACAGGCGGAGATTTGGATTACATAAGAAGAAGAATACTTAAAGAGTCGTCAATTGTTGTGGGTAACGTCCCTATTTATCAAATAGCCGTTGAAACAGCGGAGAAAAAGGGAAGTGTTGCATATATGACCAAAGACGATATATTCAGCACCATAGAAAAACAGGCGCAAGACGGCATAGACTATATGACACTTCACTGCGGTGTGACTCTTGAAACGCTTGAGAGACTAATTCAGCAGGGAAGGGTTGAGGACGTGGTTTCAAGGGGCGGTTCTTTTTTGTCTGTCTGGATGCTTTATAACAAAAAACAAAACCCGTTGTTTGAAGATTTCGATAGAGTTTTGGAGATAGCCAAAAAATATGACGTTACACTCTCTTTAGGAGACGGGTTCAGACCGGGCGCTATTGCCGATGCTACAGACAGAGCTCAGATTCACGAGTTGATTTTACTTGGGGAGCTGCATAAAAGAGCTCTTGATGCAGGTGTTCAATCTATGATAGAAGGACCGGGACACGTTCCTATAAACCAGGTTATAACAAACGCCGAGATAGAAAAAAGCCTTTGTGATAACGCACCGTTTTATGTTTTAGGTCCTGTTGTGACAGATATTGCGCCGGGATATGACCACATCACAAGCGCTATCGGCGGGGCTTTAATGGCTGCAAACGGAGCCGATTTTTTGTGTTATGTCACAAAAGCCGAGCATGTAAGGCTTCCTACACCGGAGGATGTGAGAGAGGGTGTTATAGTTACAAGGATTGCAGCTCACGCGGCTGATATTGCAAAGCAAATCCCCGGGGCTTTTGAGTGGGATTTAAAGATGAGCAAAGCAAGAAAATCTTTGGATTGGGAGGGTATGATAAACTTGTCTATCGACCCTGAATATGTTAAAAGTCAAAGAGACTCTTCCATACCGGAAGAAAACGATGTGTGTACTATGTGTGGAAAGTTCTGTGCAATTAAACTGCTTAACAAGGCTTTAAGAAAAGAGGCGTGATGAATAGTGTTATATTGGACGAGCTGTATAAAAACATAGGCAAGTATATTACAAGCGACACAATATGCAAAAAATTAAATATTAGCAGAATTGCCGTGTGGAACAGGATTAAGGGGTTGGAAAAACTCGGTTATAAAATAGAGGCAAAAAGAAGTGTGGGATATAAGCTCGTAGAAGAGGGGATTGATATAATTATACCCTATGAAATAAAAAGAAGACTGAACACAAAAGTCTTCGGCAGCAATATAGAGTATTTCAGATTGACATCGTCCACAATGGACGAAGCTCAGTATATGATTGAGAAAGGGTGCAGCAACGGACTGCTTGTTGTGTCTGAAGAGCAAACCGACGGCAGGGGAAGGCAAAAAAGAAAGTGGTTATCTCCTAAGGGTGTTAATATCTATGCTTCATTGGTTTACAAACCTCATAATATGAGCTCTGTCAAATCCATAGCTCTTATGTTTGCCACCTCAATAGCTATTGTTGAGGCTTTAAGCGATTTTGGAATAGATAATGCTAAAATTAAATGGCCAAACGACGTAATAGTTAACTCTAAAAAGATTGCGGGCGTTTTGATTGAAACAAAAAGTGAGTCGGGAATAATAAAATCTGTAGTAATCGGCTTTGGGGTTAACGCTAATTTGGAGAGTGTTCCCGACGAGATTAAAGATACGGCAACAAGTATCTACCTTGAGCTTGGCAAAAAGATAGACAGAGCGCAGCTTTTGGTTAATATTCTCTACTATCTTGAAAATTTGGTTAAATTAATAGAATCAGACGGCGAGTCCAAGGTTATTGAAATGTGGGAGAATTACGACACGACAATAGGCAAAAAGGTTCTTGTTATTAGTGCAAACGAAAAGGTTGAAGGGGTTGCCGAGGGAATTGACAAAAACGGCTTTTTACTTGTAAGAACAGCCGGAGACGATTTGAAAAGGGTTGTTACGGCTGATAGCGTGAGGTTTTTAGATGAAAAACAGTAGCGAAAAACTAACCGCCATTATCAAGGAATCACTCTACAGGATAACAAAAAAGAATCTTGCTTTTACACCGTTTAATTACTACAAGGTTTTTACGGAAACAGCCCTTGAATACGGAATGGACGAGCAGGAACTCCACAAGTTTTTGTACGGCAGTGTGGATATCGAACAGGAAAATGTCAAAAAACTGAAGCAAAAAATTCTTGACATAGCAAGAAATGTTAAGGATGTTACACTCAACATAGAAGAGTCCATAAAAAAGACCGAGGATGAGCATAACAGTGTTTTTGAAACCATTGATTCGTTGAATATAGACAGCAGTGTAGTGAACGAGATAGAGAAGATTAAATATGTCAATATGTCTTTAAAGGCAGAGCTTGAAGCTGCAAGAAACGTTTTGGAAAAGCAGAAAGAGTCCATTGACAGCTTAAAGGAGTTGTCATTAAAAGATTATCTGACAGGGCTGTATTTACGAAGGTATATGGATAGGGTTATTGAAGACGGACTCTACAACTTCAAACGATACTCGAAAGTTTTTAGTATTATAATGCTTGATTTGGATGATTTTAAAAAGGTAAACGATTTATACGGGCATGCAGCAGGGGATGTTGTATTGAAAGATTTTGCATCAATGCTCCAGAGAATCACAAGGCAAAGCGATGTCTGCATAAGATACGGGGGAGACGAATTTATTGTTGTTTTACCGGAAACGGACATTGAAAGTGCAAAAGCCGTTGCCAAAAAGATTCAATCCACGCTTAATTCGGTGACGTTTAAAAAGGGGAGTGTGGAGTTTAAATGTTCGGTATCCATAGGCATAACGAGTGTTAAGGATAAAGACACTTTAGAGTCCATCTTAGAAAGGGTTGATGAAGCTCTCTATAAAACCAAAGAAGCAGGGAAAGCCGGTATTACCGTTTTATAGCCCTACACTAAAACAAATCGGTTGTTTATACGGAGGATATTGTGATAGTTGAAGATTTTATTTTAAGACTAAAACCTTATGAAGGCGGAAAGCCGATAGAAGAACTTAAAAGAGAACTTGGTCTTGACAGTGAAATAATAAAACTTGCATCAAATGAAAATCCTCTTGGAGCATCCAGAAAGGCGGTTGAAGCCATTAGAAAATCCGCTGAGAATGTATATCTTTATCCCGACGGAAATTCATACTACCTTAAAAAGAAGATGTCCGAAAAGCTCGGGGTGGAAGAGGATAACATAATTTTCGGTAACGGGTCAGACGAGCTTTTGGAGTTGATTTACAGAACGTTTGCCACAAAAAAAGAGGACGAAATTCTATACTGCTATCCGACATTTATAGAGTATAAGCTTATCGGTATGGCGTTTAATAAAAAAATCAAGGAGCTCCCTTTAAAAAACTACAGATATGATATTGACGCTTTAATTGAAAATATAAATGAAAACACACGCATAATTTTTTTAAACACACCGAACAACCCTACGGGAACAATCATAAAGAGAAACGACATAGAAAGTGTTATTGAAAAAGTAAACAGTAGTTGCCTTGTTGTTATAGACGAAGCGTATTACGAATATGCCATTAAGGAAGATGACTATGAAGAGCTGCTTGATTTATATAAAAATAATAACGTTATCATTTTAAGGACATTTTCAAAAGCCTACGGTCTTGCCGGTTTGAGAATAGGTTACGGTATTGCTCAAAGCGAAATAATAGGATTTTTAAACAGAACCAAACCGCCGTTTAATGTCAATCTTCTGGCTCAAGAGGCTGCAATTGCAGCGCTGGACGACTCTGAGCATATAAACAAGAGCGTAGAGTTGAACAGACAAGGAAAAGAGTTTCTATACTATGAGTTTAACAAAATGGGCATAGATTACGTTAAAACCTATTCGAACTTTATTTTATTTGATGTAAAGAAGGATGCGAATTACGTTTATGAAGAGCTGTTAAAAAAAGGCGTTATAGTCAGGTCTATGGCAGGATACGGATATAAAACATCTCTAAGAGTAACGATAGGCACACTAAAGGAGAACGAAATATTTATAAACAGGCTGAAGGAAGTTTTGGGTGTTTGATAACGTAGGAATAATAGGTGTGGGGCTGATAGGCTCGTCAATGGCGCTTGAGATAAGAAATAACAATCTTGCAAAAAGTGTTATAGGTTTCGATAACGACCAAAAGAGTCTCGACACTGCGCTCAAACACGGTGTTATTGACGGATACGGCTCACTTGACGAACTTTCGATTTGCGATTTTGTTGTAGTGGCAACACCTGTCAGTTCAATTTGCGATATACTTAAAATGGCGTTTAATAAACTGAAAAAAGGTTCTATCATAATTGATGTGGGAAGCGTTAAAGGTGCGATAGTTAAGCAAATCAAGGAAGATATAAAACAGGATATATATTACGTACCTGTACATCCCATTGCAGGCATTGAAAAATTCGGTGTTGAGGCTGCAAGAAAAGGTCTTTTTAACAATGCTTACTGCATAATTACGCCGTTTGATGGAATAAACGAGTTTGCCCAAAAAAAGGTTGAAAATTTTGTAAAGGCGTTGGGTATGAGGGTTGAAATTATGGATGCTGACGAGCACGATTGGGTTTTTGCATATATAAGCCATCTCCCTCATATTATAGCTTACAACCTTGTCGGTTTGATAGAGGAGAAAAATAACGAAAAGTTTAGGTTTATAGGCGGCGGATTCAGGGATTTTACAAGAATAGCGGCATCGAGTGAAAAGATGTGGAGCGACATATTTTTGCTTAATAAAAAGAGTGTGATGGAGAGTATTGACGAATTCATAGGGCATATGAACAGGCTGAAAGAGATGATACAAAAAGAAGACAGAGAGGCTGTAATGCACTATTTAAAAAGGGCTCGCTTATTTAAAGAATCAATCGATGAACGATAGGTTTATTGTTACAATAGACGGTCCTGCTGCCAGCGGCAAAAGCACGCTTGCAAAATTGTTGTCAAAACGTGACGGATTTTTACATATAGATACCGGAGCATTGTATAGAACGGTTGGATATGCGCTTGGTTTAAATCCCACAAAAGAACAGCTTGACAATTTAGACCTTACCGTAGAAAAAAAAGACAGAATAGTCATTAAGTATAAAGGAGAAGATGTGGAAACGTTCATACGCACCGAAGAGTGCGGTATGCTTGCATCAAACGTGGCAAAACTGGAATTTGTGCGTGATTTCGTCAATGATTTTGCAAGAAAACTCGCAGCAAAAGGTAAATATGTGATAGACGGAAGGGATTGCGGAAGTATTATTTTTCCTGATGCAGATTTGAAGATTTTTCTTGTTGCAAGTATTAAAGAAAGGGCTCTCAGAAGGGCAAAAGAAGATGGAAAAAGTGTTTTGAAAATTGAGAAGGATATTGAAAAACGGGATAAGCAGGATAAGAATAGAAAAGTAGCGCCTCTTTTTAAGCCGAAAGGGGCAGTTGAGATAGATACGACGAATATGTCTGTTGAGGAGATGTATTTGAAAGTTAAAAGATTGATAGAGGATAGATATGAACATAACAATAGCTGAGAATGCAGGGTTTTGCTACGGTGTTATGAGAGCCATAAAGATGGCTGATGATGCTATGAAACATCGCAAAAAAATATACTCATTAGGTCCTATCATACACAACCCCCAGGTTGTTGAGGAGTATGAGAAAAAGGGTTTGAAGGTTTTGGAGTCGCTTGATGATGTTGATGCTCCGATTTTGATACGCTCTCACGGTGTGCCGCCTGAAACTTATGATAAAATAGAAAAAAAAGGCATTGATTTTATAGATGCAACATGTCCTTTTGTTAAAGAGGCTCAGGATTATGCCAAAGAGCTCTACCTTAAAAATTACACGGTGGTTATCTTCGGAGATAAAAATCATCCTGAAGTTAAAGCTCATCTCGGCTATGCCGATTATGAAGCAGTTGTTATAAACAGTGTGGAAGAGGCTAAGAAAATCATTTCCGAAAAGATAGGTGTAATTTCTCAAACGACCCAATCCGTTGAGCGCTTTGCAGCCGTTGTTGCAGAGCTTTCAAAAAATGCCAAAGAGTTGAAAGTTTATAATACTATATGCGATGCAACTGAAAAAAGACAAAAATCGGCGATGCAGCTGGCAAAAAAGTCTGATTTAATGATAGTTATAGGCGGCAGGAACTCTGCAAATACGAGAAAACTGTATGAAATATGCAGGCAGTTTTGCAGTAATGTTTATCATATTGAAACCGAAGAAGAAATAGAGGCAAAGTGGTTTGACAATATTCGCAATGTCGGAATAACAGCCGGTGCTTCAACACCGTCTTATATGATAGACAGGGTTTATAAATATATAGAGAGCATTGATGAGAAGTAGATATTCGGAATTATTTAAAGATATATCATTAAAAATAGACGAGAAGTTGAAAGGTATTGTAGGAACCGATAAAGCCAAAGAAAAGCTGACAAGAGGGGCTTTCGGGGATATTACGGTATATATCGATAAACTTGCAGAGGATATTGTTATAAGTTCAATAAAAAAATCCGGGCTTAAATGCTCTGTTTTGACCGAGGAGACGGGGCTAATAGAGATGGGCGATAAACTGCCTGTTGTTATTGTTGACCCCATTGACGGAAGTTTAAATGCAAAAAGGGGTATTCCCTATTTTTCTTTTTCGATAGCTTTAAGCGAGGGGTTCAGTACAAACGATATTACCGTGGGTTATGTGCAAAACTTATCGAATGAGGATGAATATTTGGCTTTGAAGGGGAAAGGAGCATATTTTAATCACTCTAAAATAAAAACTAATTCTCAAGGTATAAATATTGCAGCGGTTGAGGGCTTTAAAAAGGAAAGTGACCCTAAATTAATCACTTCGGTGTATGGTAAGTTCAATAAGGTAAGACAGATGGGTTCTATGGCTTTGGATATGTGCTATCTTGCAACCGGCGCCTTTGATGTTTTTTTAAACGTTGTTCCATCAAGGATTATTGATTATGCGGCTGGCAAGATAATCTTGGAAGAATCGGGAGGCGGAGTTTATGAATGGTTAAACGACCAGCCTTTTGAGTCTGATATATCTAAAAATAAGGGCGGACTGTTTTTTGCTTTATCTAATAAAAGATTGCTTAATGAATTTTTATCTATGCTGAAGGATTTGAAATGAAAAAGGTGTTTGCTGCTTTTTTATTCTTGTTTTTTATAAACGGTGTTGCTTTTGCCAATGTCAATGTTGTTACAACAACTTTTTTACTGTCATCTCTCACAAAGCAAATAGGTGGAGAATATGTCAATTGCTCATATCTAATCGATGTAGGGTCGAACCCTCACATATTTTCACCAAGACCAAAGAGTCTTATGAAGTTGGCAAAAGCCGATTTGTTTATTGGTGTTGGGTTCGGATTTGAATTTTGGATAGCCAGCGTCAGAGAGTTTTTGAAAAACAAAGATGTGATTTTTTTGTCGGATTATTATAAAAATCCTATAGATAAGAGGGTAATCGGAAATTCAACCATTGCAAACCCGCATATATGGTTGGATTTGAATTTTATGGGCAACGTAGCGGTGTTTAAGATAGCGGATAGGCTATGCTCTATTGATTCGCTTCACTGTAAATACTTTAAGCACAACGCTTCGGTTTTATCAAATAAAATCAGGCGCATAAAAAATATGTATGAAAAAACCCTCTCCAAATATGAAAAATATTGTTTTGTCGATATAAAGCCGGCTTTTGAATATCTGTTAAAATCCGTTAATGTTAAATCTTGCTGCGTATTGGTGAAAAAGGGCTCTGAAGAGCCAAGCATCGGAGATATAAGGGATGCCGTTGACAAATGCAGATGTAAACACGGCGTTGTTTTGTATATATCGAACTCTCAACTTGCAACAATGATTGCCGAAAAATTAGGTTATGTTGCAGTTAGTTTGAATCCGTTGGGTGATAAACTCAAACTAAATACATACACCAAACTGCTTATGTATGACCTGCATAAATTAAAAGAAGCCCTGCGATGATAGAGGTCAAAAATCTTACTGTAGTGTTCGATGAGAAAATAGTATTGGATGATATATCGATGAAAATAGGAAAAGGGGAGTTTGTCGGTATTTTAGGACCAAACGGGGCAGGAAAAACGACGCTTGTTAAATCTATTTTAGGGCTTGAGAAACCTGTGAAGGGAAGCGTAAAGATAGATGGTGTAGATGTTGATGAATATATTAAGGCAAATGGAGCTCGCATAGGATATTTGCCTCAATATGCCATAGTGAACTGGAATATGCCCATTAGGGTTGTTGATGCCGTTATGATAGAAAAAGTGAAACCTTTCGGAATATTCAGAAAATATTCAAAATCGGAGATGGAGAGCGTTAGGTATTGGTTGTCTGTTTTTGGAGTTGAAGATAAGATGTATGATTATATAAAAGAGCTATCCGGTGGGCAGCAGCAGAGGGTTTCTTTGGCAAGATGTATGATGCATAATCCTGAAATTTTAATTTTAGACGAACCCAATACGGCGATTGATGCCGTTTATAACACGAGGCTGTACGGTATTTTGAAAGAGCTTAGTCGTAAGAATTCTATGACAATTATTATGGTTAGCCACGATATAGGGGCTGTGACAAAATATGTGGATGAAATAATGTGTCTCAATGTGAAACTCCACTGCCACGGAAAGTCGGGAAGCATTAATTTTTCAGATGTCTTAAAAGAGGTTTACGGAAAGGATATGGAGATAGTTATTCACGAAGACGGATGCAAAAATTGTGCTTTTAATAAGGATAAACAATGATTTGGGATATAATTTTAAGGGCTGCGGTTGTAGGGATTTTATTGAGCATCCTTTTGTCGATTATGTCATATTTTGTTGTTGTAAGAAAAATGACGTTTGCAGGAGTAGGTATAGCTCATTCGGCATTTGGAGGAATAGCCTTAAACTTTTTTTTCGGGTTCGCCGGATATATTTTTCCTCTGTTTTTTTCAATCGCAGCCTCTCTGCTTATAGCTTTTCTTTATAAAAGAGGCAATATGAGCGAGGACAGCGCAATAGATGTGATTTTTGTGTTTTCTATGGCTTTCGGTGTGTTTATTTTGAGCTTAAGCAACGGATATTCTGCAAATATGCTTGGGATTTTATTTGGGAATATACTATCTGTCACAAATTTCGATATGATTACAACGCTTGCGGTTTTTTCTGTTGGGTTTGTTTTTATGACATATCTGTTTTCTCACTTTCAACTAATAAGCTACAATGAAGAGCTGGCTTACATAGCCGGTATAAATATTGACTTACTTTACTATCTTTTTTGGGTTGTGCTGTCGGTTGTTATAGTATTATCCATAAAACTTATAGGTATTATTCTTGTAAATGCGTTTCTGGTTTTGCCTACGCTTGTTGGTTCAAACTGCTCGAAAAACTATAAAGGCATAGTTGCTGTTGGAGCGATATCTTCGATATTAAGTGTGGTGGCGGGCATATTTGCAGCCTACTTTTTAAATACACCCGCAGGTGCCACGATTGTTTTGGTTTTTATAACTATTTGGCTTTTAAGCTTCTTAGCGAAAAAACTTTAGAATTTGGACTCAATATATTTCTGTGCGCTGGATGCTGCTATAGCGCCGTCTGCGGCTGCCGTTATAACCTGCCTTAGGGGTGTTACCCTTATATCACCTGCAGCATATATTCCCTCGATATTGGTCTCCATTTTGTCATCCGTTATTATATAACCGTTTTCATCCAATTTAATCATATCGGCAACAAAAGCCGTATTGGGAGTTACTCCCACATATATAAACACACCGTCTATATCAAGACGGTTCAACTCTTTTGTTTTTCTATTTTCAAGAAGGAGCCCGTTTACAAGTTTATCTCCCTGAATTTCCTTTACGACGCTGTTGAAAATAAATTCTATTTTTTTATTTTCCATAGCCCTGTCTTGAAGTATCTTTATTGCCCTCAATCTGTCTCGTCTATGAATTATATAAACCTTTTTTGCGAGATTAGTAAGGTATAAAGCTTCCTCTATTGCCGAGTCTCCGCCTCCGATAACGGCAACCGTTTTGTTTCTAAAAAAAGCACCGTCGCAGGTGGCGCAATACGAAACACCTTTGCCGGTAAACTTCTTTTCGCCGGGACATCCGAGTTTGTTTGCGCTTGCTCCGGCTGCAATTATAACCGTTTTTGTCTTAATACAGGAGCCGTTTGTCAAATAAACACTTTTGCACTCTCTATCTTCTTCGATACTTTTAACACCTTCATAACTGGTTTCAACACCGAACTTTTCCGCTTGTTTGGTAAAATTTTCAATTAGTTCCATTCCGCTTATGCCTTGAGGGAAGCCTGGATAATTTTCAACCTCGTACGAGAGAACTATCTGTCCGCCTATTATTTTTTCTTCGCAAATCAGGGTCTTTAAACCGCCTCTTGCAGCATATACACCGGCGGTTAAGCCTGCCGGACCCCCTCCTATTATAACAACATCGTGCATTGCACCCTCCAACTAAAAGCGGATATTGTACCGTTTGTTTCTTTTGATTTTAATCTATAATTTGCTCGATTTTCTGTATAAAGTATTCTTTCGGAACAGCTCCTATAATCTGGTCTGCAACAGAGCCGTTTTTAAATATCATTAAAGTGGGAATGCTCATAATACCGTATTTTACGGCAATACCCGGCTCTTCGTCGGTATTCAGCTTTCCTACTTTCAATTTTCCTGCATACTCCTCGGCTATTTCAGCGACAATCGGCGCAACCATTCTACAAGGTCCGCACCACGGAGCCCAAAAATCAACAAGAACGGGAATATCGGAATTTAAAACCTCTTTTTCCCAATTGTCTTCTGTCAAACGAACTTCAGGCATAACAAATCCTCCTTGCTTAAAATTGCCTGCTAATAATAGATGCAAAACGTAACTTTGTCAAGAGTGACAAAATTATCATCTTGCAAGAATATAAATACTGCCGAATCCCATCGAAGCGTTGGTTCCTATATTTAAAAAAGAAGCAAGGTATAGGTATGGAAATAGTTCCTTTGTGCCTTTCGTTATGAGAAATTTTGCCGACATAGATGGTATAAGCATTTTTCTTTTCTGTCTGTTTGAGTATCTGTAAATTTTTTCATATCTGCAATCATTTTTCTTATATTCAATTTCAACCTTTGGCAGATACACCTTTAAGTTCGGATTACCGTAATATTTATTGGTTAAATACACTCTCTTTTCAACAGCTTTTAGCAGGGTTTCAAAGGTAAAATCCTCGCAGGGGAGCATTTTTGAATCTTTTTTCAATCTGATAAATTTTACTTCAACCATAATCTCGTTAGAAAAATTGTTGAAAGTTGCAAAATGTTCTGAGTTAAGTATTAATTTTTTGCTTTCTATTTTATTGCTAAACGGATTATAAAAACCAGCTTCTTGCAAATTCAATCTTTTGAAAGCGTCCATATAAATTTCTGAGAATTGGGTGAAGCTGCCTATTAGCGTGATTCTCAAACTGTCTTTTGAAGAGCGGTTTATGATATACGGAGGAAATAGTATGTCTTTATATTTCTCAAACGAAAGCATGTACAGGCACTTGTCGCTTAAAGGGCACTCCTTGCACTCCATATCTCTTAAAACGCAAAATCTCCTTTTTAGGTTTCGCCCGAGCATTCCTCGATAGTAAGAGCCGTAAAACCTGTAATCTTTATCGACAGGCTTAAACTTCAGGCTTATTATTGAGAGATTAAAGTTTCCTATCTGCATAACAACTTCTTTTTAAAATAATTGTCAATTCCAGATTTAACTTTCTTAAAATCAACAAATTTTACACCAAATACCGCGCTCTTGCTTTGTATATTTTCTTTTAGAATTTCTTTGTTTTCCTTTTTATCGAATTCAAAAACATTATCAGCCAAACTGACTATGTAAGAACGTGCAGACAAACCAAAGTTTCTATTTAAAAGAGCTACTTTATAGAATGTGTTCGTCCAATCTTGACCACTAAGATTGCCAGATTTGCACTCGACAATATGCAGATTGTTATTACTTATAAATACCACATCAAGCTCATTCCTAACTTCAGATTCATCTTCTATATTTTCAGACTTCGTATGCAAATTGACATTAATCTTTATATCATCTACATATTCTCCTACCAAACTTTCAATTCTATCGTACACATATTCCTCAAACCATCCACCGCTGAAATAATCTATATATGTGCGATCACTAAAAAAATCAAATTTATCTGCTTCCAAACTCAGAATAGACAAAAAGCATCTAACCTCATCAACATCCTCTTTATTCCTGGATTTTTTAAACTCCTTATTTCCATCTTTTCTTCTGTATTTTCTCAAAATACCAGTAAGCTCAGAAAAAACGCATTCCTTTTCAAAATATATTCCATACAATTTTCTGCTCAGTTCTAAATTTACCGGTTTTCCCATCTTTTTTACTTCTACACTTATAGACTTAAAATATTCATCAACATTCAACCTAATTTTCAAAGGTACATCAATTGCTTTTCCATCGTTTCCAAGCGGTTTTATTTGTTTATAATTCATTGAACCGATAGGCAAATAAACCATCTCAACCTTATCATCATCAAACCCATCAAAGAACTTATATGTGGCTAAAGACATTATTTTATTACCGCCTGTAATATTCACAAAGATTTTATCAAATTCTTTATCTTTAAAGTAATCGTGCAATTTTTCATTAATATCAAATAGCATTTTCTCATCAACAAACAATTTACGATGTTTTTCCTTCTTGGTGAATTCAGAACCTAACGCATTAATTATCGTATCGCTTTTCCCTTGTTTCTCCATTCCCTCTGTCGTAATGAGTAAAACCTTATCGAAGCTCTCTCCATATTTCAGCAGGTTCTTTAAATAAACCACATTTGGGATAGTCTGCTCACTAACCAAAACAACCGCCAGATTCATATCACATCCTTTCATATTTTCTAAATCTTATATGTTCAAATTGAGAAACCTTTATCAACTTGCCGTTTTCCATTTTTTCAATTGTGTTTCTCTTTGTTGTTGCATAAACAGGAACAAGGGAATTTTTAAAACAAAAATCAACAACAAGACAAACAGCCCCGAAATCACCCTGAACCAAAACCCATTCGCCCTTTTTTGCGTTATTCTTTAGCCATTCAAAAATCGGCTTTAGATAATCATTCAAACTTTCTTTATCCGGCGGAACACCACTCCAGATAGCTTGTAAATTTCTTGGCAGATATTCAAAATTTGATATACCCACCCCTTTTAACTCTTCAATCTGACTGTCCGTAAGTTTATGGGAAAATATGA
The DNA here is from genome assembly GCA_015493995.1 of Desulfurellaceae bacterium. Classification (GTDB taxonomy): domain Bacteria; phylum Campylobacterota_A; class Desulfurellia; order Desulfurellales; family Hippeaceae; genus S144-51. The sequence goes on along the minus strand of WGCD01000141.1, from coordinate 5,579 downwards.
GGAATATGGGGTTAGTTGACTTTTTCAATTTTTCCCTTCAACCAGCCCATAGGATATCCACCGGCAATCCACAATGTGCTTTGATGTTTTCCATCTTCGTATTTACCGGTATTTCCTATTTTTATTTTAATTTGCCTGCAGCCCTCTATCGTTTTGGAAACAGCTCCTCCATGCTTACCCATCTTAACATAAAACATATTCTCTTCCACTTTGACCAGCTTGAATTTTTTTAATTTATCCAAATATGAATTGTGATACCCTTCTCCGGCACTCATTTTAACATTGGCGTCAAAATCAAAATAACTATCTTCCCACAGATAAACCCTGTTTATATATACCTGCTTCATCCAGGTTGACAATGTCTTTTCGGATATATTGTTTAACGGTTTAAGTTGGAAATTTTTCAATATTTTATTTAAATTCTCCAAAAATTGCGGATAAATTGTAATTTCTCCCTCGAACTTACTTTTTTTATCCACGCATTCCAAAATATCTGGTATATTTTTTATATCCCTAATGCCGTTTTTTGGTTTACCTATAGAAAATACCTTGTAAACTTTTTGCTTTATATCACCAACAGGCAAAAAATCCGACACCTTAATAAATTTCATTATATCTTTCTGGGCAAAGTTTCCCTGTCCATCCATAATCAAAAAATCATTAAGTCGAGAACAGTCTTTTCTTACTCTTTTCAATAAGGTTTTTCTATCAATCTTTTCTTTGCTGTCTTCGTCTTTAAACCTCATTTCCAATCTTCTCATAAAAAAATCTACAACTGCATTTCTTAAAGCACCTTTAATTGTTGACCCTGGAATATAAACATTGTCATCATAACGGTTTCTTATAAATCTCGAAATTCCCGCCCTAAATGCTGCTGTCTGTTTTGTTATATAACCAAATGCACTGTGTTCAATATCAACACTGTATCTATAATTATCACCCGCCAAACTCTTTATAAAACCAAGCAGGGAATCATTTGTCTTTGTGTAACTCGATGCAAGTTTTGTAAATTCATCCAATTTTCCTTCATTTTCAACTCTACCCAAAAAGCTGCTTTCATCAATAACAAAAAGCTTCTTTGTTTTATCATCAACAAAATATTCAAAGGGGTAATATTCCTCTCCGCAACCAATATGGACGGGCGTAAAGGTTTCTAAGCTAACTTTAAATCTAAACATCTACTCCTCCACATCAATAAAAACAGGAATCATATATGAATTTTGATAATGCCCATCATAATTAGAGACTTTCAATGCACTGCCGTAAACGTCTTTTGTTTTGTCGATTTTAAATATTGAGCCGCTTTTAAATAAAACAGCCGGGTTTTTAAATGGGTTGCCAAAAACCAAATCACCACCGTGCTTTCCGAATTTAGTAAATGTTTTACCAAACAGAATTTCGCAGTCTTTGCAGGGAATACCGCTTGATAAGCTAACAAAGGCTTTTTTACCCTTTTTTTCTAAAATTTTTGGTGAATCCTCATATTTGACAACTCTAAACCTGCCTTTACCTGAAGACTTGTCTTTTCCAAATCCGAATTTTCCTATGCTCTCAAAAATCTGCTCAATATCTTCTCTTTTAATTTTTTTATCGTCATATTTTGCATATATATCCACATTAACCATAAAAAACTTTTCCTGAGTTGTATATAATCCCGCATCAGTTGTATTACTTATTCTATTTACGCTATTTTTTATGCCGACAAAATTTTTAAACGCAGGCTTTTCAACAATAAACTTTTCAAGGCTAAACAAATCAATCTTTTTATTCAGCCAGCTATCATCAAGCATTACATAACGCGCCTTTTTGATGTTTTTCATCCTTATATAATATTCATCACCAAATCTTTTTTTTATCTCATCATACTTTTGAGGCTTTACAAACGGCACTGCAACAGCTCCTTCGGGAAATCCGTCGGAAAACACAATAAAAGGGCTGTTTTCAAAATCTTTCAAAACCTCTTTTAACTTATCCTCACCAAAAATATACCGAAGCTCCCACGCAAATTGACCAAAAATAGTATCACTTTGCAGTTCCGAGCCAACAGGCGATTCAAACTTAATTGTTATTTTTAAACTCTGCATAACAAAATCCTACTGCCTGACGAATTCATTAAGCGTATCTTTATCCACATTAATCTCTTCAAAATTTATACTTTCTCCGTTGATAGAAACATCTTCAAACCTAATTTTTCCATAGCCTCTTGAGCCTGAACCACCCAGAGAGTCAAATTCAAGCAGTTTCATACCCATAAGCAAGAGATTAAAATTCTTTTCATCTTCTTTTCCACCATCGCCCATATCAAACACCTTATAAGATATGCTGAATTCAAACTCAGCTCCTGCTGGCACCCTTTCAATCCTTCTTGGGCCACCACCTCCAACAGTTCCTCTTACTCTATCTATCGAAACTTCTATTTTTTCTTCAGTTAGAGCATTTCTTTTCAACATCTCTTCTGCCTTTTCTTCATTCATAAAACAATCAGAAAAACTAACCCTTGTTGGTCCGCCGCTATAATCTTTTTCATTTCTGCCATTACCAAAAATTCTAGCTATATTGTCATTACTATCATTGGTTGCATAAGGACCACCTTTTTCAAGATCTACTCTATTAGTTGACCATTCAAGAATTGTTCTTATTTTTCCCTTTAATGAAGAACCCGGAATATATGGCCTATTCGTTAACGGATCCTTTACAACAGGTGTATCAACTCCACCAATATGAATCTCATCACTTCCGGCTCCAATATGTAGTCCGGTTTTTAAAATTATTTTTCCTTCTATTCTTTTAATCTCTAACAACTTCATAACACCCTCCATTAAATCACAACAGAATTTAAAAATTTCTTCAATCTCTTTGAACATACATAGCCGAGAAAGCAACTATAGCCTCAAAAAAATTGCAAAACACCTCAAAATCTTTCATATCTTCTACAATGTCTATATTTTCTTCGATAAATTCTTTAAAAGCTAAAGTAATTTTTTCTCTTTCGAAAGCATAATAGGCTTTCGCTTTTAACATTTTAATATAGGGTAATCGTCTTCTAAATTCTTCATCCGGGTTATTATAAGCAAGATTCTCTATAATAATTTTATTTCTTAAAACATCATCGTAAAATTTTCTTATTTGAGATTTGGAATTAAAGATTTTCTTATTTCTATCATTACGAAGTTTCTTAAAATACGCTTTACCAAATTCCTTAGCCTTTTCCTCGGCAATTTTAGAAAATAATTCTTTGTTCACTATATTCTTATTTTTGTCATCAAAATACTTAACCATTCCTTCTCCTCCTATTTCTATAAATAAAATTACTTAAAGGTACTGTAAAATCACCGCCGTATTTTTCAAAATACCCTATAAAATCCTCAATAAAGTCTGCTCTGATATCCTTATCAACGTTTCTATACGATTGGTACAAAAACAACGGTTTCCACATCAAATCCCTCGTTGATTTACTCATTTTTTTGTTTTTCAAGACTTCAACGCTATTTATGAATTGATACAAAGAATATCTAAAAGTTCCGCTAAGTTTATTAAGATAATTCACCGCATTTTCGTCTTCCATCATCTCCTCAAATCTATCCCACAAAACCACTCTCCCAAAAACTCCTATTCTGTTTTTACCTTGATGTTTGGCATCTTCAAGAATGGACTCTGTCTGCTCAGTCACTTGGTAAACAGGAATTTTTGGTTTTACAAAATATATTCCGCAGCTTAGATGAAAATCCTCATTTTTAACATATTCTTTTAAGTGTCTGTTCATTTCACCGGCTAAATCTATTATCTTGTCAAAAGGTCCTATTAAGAACAGGTCATCTCCACCTGCAAAAACCGTATAAACCGAGCTGTATTTTTCTTTTAAAATATTCTGAAGCCACCCAATAAAGAAAAAATCAACCATCCTCGACAAAGAAACAATCTTTGATATGCTTTCTGATTCATGAAAGCCCTCTATAAAAAATCTTCCCAAATTATCCACATCGGCTTTTAGTATTCCCAAAAAACTTTCACCCACATATTCACCATCTTCATTTGAAACCTTTGCATCATGAGCAATCATAGAAAATGTTTTAGGGTCATTTTCTTTAAAATCCTCTTCTTCCTTATCATATTTTTCAATCTCAATTTCTTCTTCGCTGATTTTTGGAACATATCCCGATATTTTACTTTTTGCAATTCCGTTGAAATGAGAATCGTTTTTCAAATCATAAGCCAAAACTGCTTTATTTATATTCTTGGAATTAAAAAACAAAAAATATCTGTCATCTATATTAAAACACTTTTCACAATCGTTATCGGTTATAACAAAATTGGATGAATTGACGATTTTTGTTCCAATCTTTTTAAATACATTGCAATATTCGCAAATACCATCTTCATTATTTAAAGCCGGATGTTTTCCGCAAATCTTACAAATCCCGTTGTCTTTAACTCTGCCCAAGTAATCCTCAAAAATATACTTCTCAAAAGTTGGCTTGAGTTTTTTTGCCTCAAGTTTGTTTGCAGCCTCACCCATCTTTTTTGAAAATCTTCCGTCTTTAATGCTGAAATCTTCTCTTGAGGCTTCAACATAAGCAATAGAAAATCTCGTCTCGCCAAATGTAAGTTTGGTGAAATAGTCATTAATCTCTTTTTCGGATTTATCTACAGCATCGATAGTTTCTTGAGTGTTTGGCAAAAGAAGCGTAAATTTGCCGCCTGCATTCATAATAACAGCAGCCTTTGTCAAACCGAGTTTTCTGCATATATCAAAAGCAACCAAATCCGTAGCCAAAGAAACATAAAAAGACTTTGCTCTTAAAATCTTTGCAGCATATCTATTTGAATCCCCCATTTTTGAAAATATGAAGTTTTGAATACCTGCAAAATCTCCCTGAGCAATTATAAACTCGCTTTCCTTACAATTTTGAATTTTTGCAACACTCAAATCATCCTTATGGTATCCGTATAACGCTTGAGCTATTGCTGCTGTTGTTTTTGAATGGTCAAACAAAGAAATTCGAGGATGTGAATAATATGAAGAGGACGGAACAGCCCAGGCATAATTTTCGTAAATATAAATCAAAGCATCCCAAAAAATATCAAAAGAAGTGTTTTTATTTATACGCTCTAAATCATTCATAAAATCTTCATAAAGTTTTTTATATGAGTCTTGATTAGTTTCTTTTTCCTCAGGTTCAGGCACAATATCAAAATCCAATCTTTTAATAGGGTAAAAATATGTTTTTGGTTTTTTGTTCAGCCAAATTTGAGAAAATACACTCTCAAGCCTATCTTCTTTATATTTTCCGCTTTCGTCACTATCCTCTCTTTCAAAACCGCTTGATAAACTATCTGCTTTTTTCACAATTTCTACAAAAGGGTCATCCGTATCTTTCTTGTGATGGTAAGATGCAATATTGATAAGATTATTTTTCGACTTTATGTTAAAATTAGAAACAAATTTATCGAGAAATTCAGCCGTGTGAGCGGCGTGAATGTGGGACGTGTAGTGTTTATATTCAGGACAGTAGCTTAAATTGTAGTCGTTTATTATTTTTTCTCCGGCTCTTTGCCTTATTTTTCCGACATCGTGCAGC
>WGCD01000140.1 GCA_015493995.1 Desulfurellaceae bacterium | reverse complement strand
TGTCTGCAAAAAGCTAAAAGGTTTTTACAAAAGAGAAGTTAAAAACAACAAAGCACAATCCTTTTATGCAAAAGACGGAGACATAATCGTAGGTGAAAATGCTTTAGAAAAACTGGCAAATTTTTTAATCAAAAACAAAGACAAAAAAATTCTCCTCTACAGGGGCTCAGGTAGTCTCGGATACTATATGGGGTTTTGGGACAAATTCTTCTCAAATTTTGAAAATTGCTATTTTGTAAAAGGAAATCCTTGTGACGAAACGGGCATCATAGCGCATAGAGAAGATTTCGGTGTCTGCACAAATCCACCCGTAGAAAACCTAAAAAATGCGGAAACAATCATACTTTTTGGAAAAAACGCTTACACTGCATCACCCCATTTATTCGTATATCTTCAAAAGCTAAAAAAACTCGGCAAAAAAATAATATACATAGACCCTATAAAATCAGAAACTGCAAAAATAGCCGACAGATATATCAGAATAAACCCCGCATCAGACGGGCTTTTAGCTTATGCTCTACTTGCAGAAATGGGATATTTTCCAAAAAAATATGAGCTGTTTGAGAAAATCGGTATATCCAAAAATGATTTCGAATATATTATAAACAGTATAAAACTCGAAAAGACGGGCATTATTGAAGGTGCGGGTATGCAGCGCTATTCAAACTCAAAAAATGCAATACAGTGGGTAAATCGGCTTGCATATTTTACAGATAACATTAATAACCTTTTTTATTCTCGCTCATCAAAGGAAGGCTTGGAAAAAATTGAGATAAACAAAAAGCATATAATCAATATTGCTGAGATTGCGAATTATTTGAAAAGAGATTTTTTCGACATTATCGTTGTTGTTGCATCTAACCCTGTGATTACTATGCCGGAAAATTCAATATGGAAAAAGGCTTTAGAAAAAGCAAAAACCGTTGTTATTGATACAAACGAAACCAATACCTCGAGATTTGCCGATTTTTTCATCAAGGTTGGAGGAATGTTTGCTCAAGAGGATATTCAAGGCAGCTATTTTTTTAATAAAACAAACAAAAGAGAAAAGTTAATCAATTCGGGCAACTCGGATATTGATATAATTAAGCAGCTTTCTAAATTGATGAAGATTGATATGGATATACCGAAAATTGATGAAATAAATACAAATATATCCGTTAAAGTCAGAAAGTTCAGTGAAAAACAGATAGACTTGATTGACCCGAGAATTGAGAAAAACAGAATAAGGCTCATAACACTATCAAACGAAAATTATCTAAACTCACAAACAGAAATGCTGCAACACGACAGTATATTTATCTCACGGGAACTTTCATTGAAGCTTAATATTAAAAACGGCGAGTTTGTAATTATAAAAGGCAAGATAGATAAATGCAGGGTGAAGTGTTTTGTCAGCGAAAAAGTTGATGGTTTCAACGCCTTTGCCTACAAAAACAGATCGGAATGTTTCAATAAATTAACCCAAAGCAAACCAACTGATGCGATATACGCCCTTGCCTACTATGATTTGTTCGTTGAAATCGTAAAATAATTGCTATAACAAAAAACATATCTTATAATTGAGATGGAAAAAATAAAAAACACTTGAGGAGCGAGGACGTGTGCATTAATTTTATAAATAAAACTGCAAAGCCTTTTATTAAATGGGCTGGCGGGAAAGCACAGCTATTGAATGAAATAGACAATGCTATACCATATCATATCAAACAAGACCAGTTTATATACATAGAACCATTTGTTGGCGGTGGTGCGGTTTTATTTTGGATTTTGCAAAAATACCCTAATGTTGAAAAAGCTGTAATAAATGATATTAATACGGATTTAATTAATTCATATCATACGATAAAAGAAGATGTTGATGAGTTGATTTTAATATTAAAAGAGTGGGAAAAGGAATATCATTCGTTAAAAGATAAACCTGAAGAAAAAAAAGAATATTACTATTCAAAAAGAAAACAGTTTAATGCAAGAACTTCTAATAAAACAACTCAAACGGCTCTATTTATTTTTTTGAACCGCACCTGTTTTAACGGTTTGTATCGAGTTAATCGCAAAAATGAATTTAATGTTCCCATAGGCAGTTACAAAACTCCTATGATTTGTGATGAGGATAATTTAAGAGCTGTAAATCAAATTTTGCAGAAAGTAACTATTTTGAATGATGATTTTGAAAATACTTTAGGATATGCTGAAGGTAAGACACTGTTTTACCTTGATCCACCATACAAACCATTGAGCAGTACATCAAGTT
>WGCD01000139.1 GCA_015493995.1 Desulfurellaceae bacterium | reverse complement strand
CCGCCTAAAACCTGATTTTTCAAAGCATCAGGGTCGTCTCCCCAATAACCGCCGGCATTGCCGATTCTTATAGATTTCATTCCCCCTCCTCAACATTTTCTTTTTGTTGAATTTTCCTTTCTATTCTATTAAAAAAAAATTGTTAGCACAACAAACGAATTTGAATTAAACAAAATAAGGGAGTTTTTCGTAATTGTATTTAGAAACAAATCAAAGGGGGTTCTTATGATAGAACTTTTAACTCTATTAACAATGGCAGTGACAGGATTAGCGGTAATTATAGTGTTTTTCTGGTTTTTAAAATTGGTATTTAAGGTTGCATTTTACCTTTCGGGGCTTATTGTAGGGCTAATTGCATTTTTGGTATTTTTCCCGATAATCCTTGCTTTGTTTGTAATCGGTTTGAAGCTTTTTATAGTTTTTATTGTTTTGATTCCCTTAATTGTCGGGGCGGCCGTTTTATATTTGCTTTTACTTGTTTTTAGTTAAAAAAAAGCGGGCTTAAAGCCCGCCTTAAATTATTTTTCCGCTTTAATTAACTCCTCATATTCTAAAGGGTGCTCTTCTTTCATATCTTCTTCAGGCATAAGCCCGTTAAAAATAACCTTGTTCATAGGGAATTTATCAGGGTTGTAATGAGCATTGTAAAAATGCCAAATAACAATAGCCAGAGTAGCAAGCACCGCCTCGTCAGAATGCATAATCCTTGCTAAATCAAAGTATAATTTAGGGAATTTAGTGAGAAACAAATCATGGAACCACAACATAAAGCCTGAGCCCACCATAATCACACAACCCCAGTAAACAGCCCAGTAGTCAAATTTCTCCACATAGGAAAACCTGCCGAATTTTGGTTTTTCCTTGCTTAAACCAAGAAACCACTTGATATTCTGAATTGCGTCAACAACATCTTTGTATTTGGGGATAAGTTCAATAAAGTTATACCTTCCTTCCTTGGTCATTGTAATGTAATAAATATGAATAATTGCTGCGAGAGCCAATCCTGCCCCTGCTATATGGTGTATTGTTCTGGCAATTTCTATTCCTCCGAACAAAGAAATCAAAATCCTTGAAATCTTTAGTTCGTAAAACTTCATAGGCAAGCCTGTTAGCATTAAAAAGATAACACTTATAGCCATCAACCAATGCTGAAAAAGCACAAAGGGGCTGAACCTTCTTATGTATTTCTTGCCGTCAATTTCAACAATTCTGTTTTTATTCCACATAATTGACTCCTTTATTCCTTATTTTCTTTCTTTTTTTCTCTCTTTTCTCTTAAACGGGCATTTGCATCAAGAGCCATGTGGATTATAAGAGCAACCATAGTGCCTGTTGTTAAAAAGAAAAAGAATAATCCATATATCCATTGCCATTTATCCTCTTTATACTTATGTGATGTATGGAAATTTCCCTTTGCATAATTTTCATTGGCTCCTTTGTGGCATTTACCGCAGGTTTTAGGAACATTCTTTTTATTTACCGTTGATTTGGGATTAGAGCTTTTTAAAATATTGTGGGCAGTATGACAATCTGCGCAGGTTGCTGCCTTTAAAAGGCCCAATGCTATCATTTTCCCATGAAAATCTTCTTTGTAGGATTCGGATTGCTTTGTCCTTAAACCGTTTCTCTTCATTATTTCTTCGTTGTCATGGCACTTGTCGCATGTTTGAGGAACATTCCCCCTGAAAACGGGAGAATTCTCATTGTCTTTAGGCAATACACTGTGAATATCCCCATGGCAATCAAGACATGACGGAGAATCCTGGTTTTTCTTTTCAATCAACCCCTTTCCATGCACACTGTTAACATATTCTTCAACAACCTCGTCATGACAATCGGAGCAAACCTCATGAATCTTAAACTTGTTCTGAGAAAGCAATGCATCATCGGTAAGGTCATGGATTGTACCGTGGCAATCTGAGCATGAAAGGTCTGAATGAACGCTTTTCGCTAACCCTTTCACCTTTTCTTCATGGCACTCTGTACATTGAGGTGTTTTACCCTCTAAATTGTCAGGGTGAACTTCTTCAAAAACTTCTCCTTTTTTCACTTTGTCAGCACCAACATGGCAATCTGTACAAGCCAGATCAGAATGCACTGAGTTTTTAAATTTGTCAACATGGATTGGCAAGTCACCGTCTTTCCCGTGACAATCAAGGCAGTTAATATCTTCAGCAAACACCAATGGAACCGCACAGAACAAAAGCAAGGCAAGAATCTTTTTCATTCGCCGCTCCTTCCCAAAATTTTTGTGCCATTGCTGATTTTATCAATGTTTACAATGTTAGTCAAAGATTATAGAAGGAATTTGTTGAAAACAAAAACACAATGCCGAAATTTTCTACACTATATAATCTGTCATTTGAAGAGTAAATTCTTTCGGGATAGGCTTAACAACCTGTTTTTTATAGTCGTATCCAATCATTTGAGTATAAGCAATTGCTTTTAATTCCTTTGTCTTTTTATTGAAAATTCTGTAATTAAACCTGTAAGATTTCTCGGTTAAATGGGAAATAAAAACCTCAACTTCAAGTTCCTCGCCTAAAAAAATAGGTGCAACATACTCAATATTATGTGAGGCAACCACGGAAGAAAAATCCAGAGTACCTTCATTATGCTTTGCTATATAATCCCTGAATCCCACCCTTGATTCTTCCAGATAAACAAGAAAAACATTATTTGAAACATGCCCCATAGCGTCAAGGTCTCTGAACCTTACCTTAATTTTGTGTTTGTAAACCTTTTTAGGCCTGTGTTTGCAGTATATTTTTTTATCTTCTCCCTCTATCTTTAAATTAAGCACTCCCTTAACCTCTTGTTTTGAGATTTTTGAAGGCTTAAATATTGAAATTATGTAAAAATCACTCTTTTTCTCAATAGAGGTTTTTATGTTTTCCTCTTCAAGAAGCAGGGAAAATGCCTGCAAAAACATTCCAAGTTTTACCCTGTCAATACCGTTAGTGCTTATTTTCAATATTCCGAACAATTTTTTATCAGAACTTTGTTTACTATTTGCATAATTAAATTCAAAATTATCCGCTAACTTTCTCAATCCGCTTAAATTTAAAGCTTCCTTTAACCTGCAAAATACCGTATTTGAGATTGATTCAACTATCAACTTTTCCATACTTCCTCCCCACAATGACCCAGAGTATCAGTAAAATAAAAATTAAATCGCGAATAATATCTTTTAAGCCTAAGGCTTCACCCTCTGATGAAAAGCACCCGCAAGAAATGTCAATCCCTCTTAAAAGTGCACTTGACATAGCTATAAT
>WGCD01000138.1 GCA_015493995.1 Desulfurellaceae bacterium | reverse complement strand
TTTTCTCCTTTGGGTATTTCACCTACTCTCTCCGTTTCAACCATTGCAAAACCGTTGCATTTTGAGATAGATTCTATTATGTTTGAGCCTTGTGTTTCAAAGGGCTGTGCATAAAAATTGTCCTCTTTAAATTCAACTTTAACCCTATTAAAATGAACCCTGTCGTTTCTTTTATACATAGGTGATGTTAATACCGCTTCAATGGGTATATGCCTGTATTTCTTGTAGCCCATCATCTTTTTTAAAGCCGGAATAAGATAGAAAAACGAACAAAATGCCGTTGAAACCGGATTTCCGGGAAATGAAAAAATTAAACTTCTGCTTACTTGACCGAAAGCAAAAGGCTTTCCCGGCTTTTGTTTCACATATTTAAACTCCCAATTTATTCCCAAATCTTTTTCCGCATTTGTCACTACATCAAAATCTCCAAAAGATATGCCGGCACTTGTAAGTATGACATCGTAATTTAGTGCTGATTTCATAACATTTATCAAATCTTCTTTGTTGTCTTTGCTAATGCCCAAATATGCGGCGTCTATGTTAAGTGAGTTTTTTAGAAGTGATTTTAGAAAGAAGCTGTTGGAATCAATTGTATCGAATTCATTGCAGCTTCCGGGATGGGAGAGCTCATCTCCTGTGGAAATTATGCAAACACTCGGCTGCTTGTATGCATAGACAAAAATATTATTGGTTGAGACAAGCCGAGATAACTTATAGGGTGTTATCGGTTTGCCGACAAAATCTATTGTTGAACCGGCTTTAATATCCTCACCCCTAAATCTCACATTGGCAAACTGTTTCTTCTCTTTTAATATTTCAACCTCTTCATCTTTCTGTCTTGTCACCTCAAACTCAACAACGGTATCTGCTCCTTTTGGTATAAATGCACCTGTCATAATCCTATAACATTCGCCCTTTTTTAACTCTAAGCCATCAACGGAATCTCCGGCTTTAATATTTCCTGCAAGCTTAAGTTTAGCGGGAATTTTCTTTATATCTTCAAACCTAACGGCATAGCCGTCCATTGCGGCATTATCGTATGGCGGAAGCGACCTGTTTGATGCAATTTCCCTTGAAACAACCCTATGCAGAGAATCAAAAACGCTTATCAACTCTTCTCCCTCAGGCTCAACCTTATTAAATATCTTTTCAAGTGCCTCGTATGGATAAATCATAATACGCCACCTCTTTCATTTTATTAACATAAATATATTAACTTTATTTTAACCCAATTCAAGAAAAAATTGTCACATATTTGACAAAATGCAAAAAAGAGCATGAGGTATGATTATATTTGTAAAGGTTGAGGTGCTATTTTGATATGGTGAAGCAGTCACTGAAATACGGGTTACTCTCGTTGTCTTTATAATACAGTACAACCCTTACAGCATCATCTTTATCTTCTCCGAAACCGCTTACAAACCCAACGGGTATCGTCCATTTGTACTTATTTTGGGCTGCACAGCTATCGCAAGAATTTATAATGCCGGCATCGTGTCCGCCTATCAATACCGAAATACATATAACGCCCTCTTTAAAGCCTTTCCATCTTATTGTGTAGGTTTTGCCCTCAATCCATATATCGTTGGCTTTTGGTGCAATAATCTTAGCTTTGGCAGCTGACTTTTTGCAGCCTAAAATTCCTGCAACAATCATCAAAATAATTATAAAGCCAAGCAAAAACTTCATTGCAACCCTCCCTAGCAAATAAAACTAATCACTCATATTGAAATTTGTCAACATTAAACAAACCCTTGTCCGTTAATTTTAAATGCGGTATAACCTCCAGAGCCATAAACGACAGCGTTGCAAAAGGGTCTTTCAAAGAACATCCGATTTGTCTCGCTTTAGCTTTCAACATATCAACCTTTTTTGACACGCTTTGTGCATCTTCAGAGGACACTATACCGCCGACTTCAAGCGGTAACATGTATATCTTCTCACCGTCAAACAGAGCCATTGCACCTCGATTTTCAATCACCGCATTGACAACTCTTTTAATAGACTCATCAGAAACGCCTACAGCAACAATATTGTGACAATCGTGAGCCAAAGAGGAAGCTATGGCACCTACTTTCAGACCGAAACCTTTTATTAAGCAAGCGCTTTTGTTGTTATGACCGTACCTTTCAAAAACGCACAATTTCAGCAAGTCTGCATCCAAATCATATTCAACATTTCTTGAAATATTAACTCTTTCCGTTATCAAACTGCCGGATGTAACCCCCATTGCAATTTCTTTGTTCTCAATCGACGGAACGTTGTCAATTTTTTCTATCTTTAAGGTATTTAAAAATTCATCAGGTATGGATGAATACGTATTCTTGCCCGCATAAATTTCACCTTCAACTATGACATTTGCCACATTAAAGTCCTCATCAAGCAGCACAAGATAAGCTCTTTTACCCTCCTTTACTTCACTAAATTCATCCAACCCGTAGTATAAAAGACCGTTATAGGTTGCGGCTTTTACGGCAAGAATAGGGTCAATACCGAGCGATATGGCTTTTTTAAGATTGTAGTCCATATGTCCGTAAGCCATTATGTCGCCGACTGTTTTATCGTCGGAGCAAAACATAACTCTTTCCGGGTATTCGTTTATTATCCTATAAGCATCATCTTGTGTTTGTTCCGCACTGCCCTCTCGAATAAAAACCCTCAAACCCTTTTCAAGTTTCTCTTTCAATTCCTCGTAGGTTTCACTTTCATGATCATCTTCAACCCCAGCGGAAATATATTCAGATAACTTACCGCCGCTTAAATGCGGAGCGTGTCCGTTAACCCTTTTGTTATACTTTCTTGCAATTTCAATCATCTTCATAAACTTTTCATCTCTGTTAATAACACCCGGCACATTCATCAACTCACCCAGGGCAACTACCTCTTTAAACTGCATAAAATAATCAACATCTTCAACGTCAATTCTGCCTCCGCTTGTTGCAAACTCGGTTGCAGGCACGCAGGAGGAAATGGCAAATTTTAGGTTGCAGACGCTATTTTTCGCCTCATCTATGAAAAACTCAAGCCCCCTTTTTCCTTTTACATTTGCAATTTCGTGGCAGTCACAAACGGCGTGCAGCGTTCCGTGTTTCGCAATTTCATTGCCGAAGTTGGAGGGAGTCAAGTGAGAGCTTTCTATATGACAATGATTGTCTATCAAACCTGGAATAAGATAAAATTCGTCCGCTTCTATGGTTTTCTTTGCTTTTATGTAATCCTTGCTTATGGAAACAATCACCCCGTTGTCTATACCAACATTCTTTTTTAAGAAGCGCATCGATTCAAAATCAGGTATATAAACACCGTTTATTGCAATATCCATCTTTAACTCCTTTTTTATATTCTATGTTTTGTTTTTGTGAAAATAGATGTATTTTGAGAAAGCATACACAAAAAAAGCTATAACTAAGCCTGACAGCACATCAACGCCGTAGTGATACCTTAAAACCATCGTAGCCACTATTAAAGACAAAACAAAAGGCAAAATAATCAAAGTTATCTTTTTGTTTTCATCCTTAAATATTAATAAAACCAGAACTGAAATTTCCGTATGCCCGCTTGGAAAGCAATCCTGTTTTATATGTTCTAGTGAATTCAATATCGGGTGAACAAAATTATAAACAAATCCTCCTTTTATAGGTATATTTTGAAGATAACAAAGTGAATATCTCGGACCTATCGCAGGCACAACCATATAACCTATATAGGAAATATAGTAACCCACAGATAACGCAAACAGGGCGTAATTGAGTTTTTTTATCTCTTTTTTAGAATAAAAATAGTAAAGCAAAATCAACGGCAAAAAATAATAAGATAGATACGACAGTTGCAGATAATCCGTAAACCATTTGATATTTAAAAAATTCAATATATTTGCCACGTCGTTGCCAAAAATTGCTCTGTCGGCGGCAATAAGGAGAGCATCCTTATTGTGGGGGTTTATAAAGGGTATTATATATCCGAGCGATTCAAAAACAAAACCTATAAAAATAAACGGATAGAAGTATCTGAGCATTCTTGTAAATCTGGTATGGTTTTCTTTTGCAATCAAAAATAAAGATGAGAATATTATAAACAGATATGCAGTAATCAAAAATGCAGGGTTTGGAATGTTTGTATAATCATAAACAACAATGACAAGTATAAGCAGGTAGTAGCCTATGTTTATGTAGTCAAAAAGCCTTATGTTGTTAAGCAAATTCAAGGAACAACAATATTTATCGGTTTTTCGCATAACCGTATTTCAACCTCTTTTAATCCGAAAAAATCTCCGTCCATTTGTATATTGCTTTTTTGAATGGATATATTTTCATCGGTTATAATATGTTTTACAAAGGGCATTTTAAAATTGTGCAAACCGCTAAAAAGCAGAAAATTATCGTAAGGCAAATCAAATATGTTGTTAAAAATCGGTTCAAACAGGCATACATCAAAATAGGGTTGAAAAATATCAACTGATTTTGAGATAGTAAACTCACCTGCATATTTTTTAGCTTTACTTACTATAACCCATCTCGATTTTAATGTTTTTTTGCCGATTTTGACTTTAATTATATGGTTTGTTGATTTAAAGTAAGACACAACGCCAGACCAAAAATAAGCAAACTTACCGCTTATTTTTTTTAAGCGTTGATTAACGCAGCCTACGGCTTCGGCGTCAAAACCGGCACTTGCCATTAAAATAAATTTTTTATCGTTTAAACACCCCAAAAAAGCTTTCTTAATTTTAGGTTTTATAAACAGCTCGGCAGCTTTAACGGGATTTTTATTGATTTTTAAATCTATGGAAAGGACGTTTGTTGTTCCTGCCGGCAATATACCCAAAGCTGAGTTCCCCAAGTCGGCATTTACTATTTCGTTCACTATCCCGTCACCACCGTATGCCGCAATTATAGAGTAAGCCGATGATATTTTATTTGCAATAACAGTACCGTCGCCGGCTTGATTTGTAAAAAATATATCAACACAGATACCGTTTTTTTCAAGCACGTCAGTTATCTGTTTTAAATCGTTTCTGTTAAAACGCAGTGCGTTCGGATTGGCAATTATCGCTATCATAAATCCACCACCATACCATCGTATGCAGCAATAACATCACAGCCGGTTTTTTGCGAAATGCTTTTTGCAACCTCCCACGGCTTTTCCTTTAAGAAAGATAGTCCGAAGTGTGTTATTATAAACTTATCCGGCTTGTAAACGTCTATAAACTTATAGACGTCGTCGGCATTCATATGTTTAAACCCCTTTCTTTGATGACAGAAAACGACATTTGCTATAACGATACCCACATTATAATAGAGAGGGAGCTCATCAAAATAGCTTGTATCTGCAATATAGGCAAACCTGTCGGCAAATATACCGCCGTATGTTTCAACCGTATGTTTATGTTTTGCTTTTGTTTGGATTTCAACTCCGTCAATATCATAAACAGAAAACTCCTTGGTGTTTATTAAGGTATAGTTACTTCTGTTATATTTTAATATAACCGGGTCTGTTTCAGTTGCATCCCGGGGTGCAAGAACAACGCCTCGTTTTTTATGACCGCCTTCTGTCATAGATTCAATAATAGAGTTAATGTCCGCACTATGGTCGAGATGTCTGTGGCTTAAAAATATGCCGGAGAGTTTGTTGGGAAATACCTTATGCTTGATGGATTCAACCAAGGCTCCGGGTCCCGGGTCTATTGCAAACAGATTATTGTTAATCATAAACCATATTCCGCCGGACTTTCTCAACTGATTAAAGACTGTAAACCTTCCGCCTGCAGTTCCTAAAAATATAAGCTGATTGTTACCTATGGTATTTATCCTCATAGATACGCATACTCCCCGTCAAAGAACCTATTTTAACCTCAACGATACCATTTTGTTTTTTTTGAGTTAAGACGGTGAAATATTCACTTGCTACTGCTTTATAATACGTTTTTGAATTTCTCTTTATGGTTGTCGGCTCTATAATAATTCCTGTTTTTTTACCAACCATACATGCAACAGAC
>WGCD01000137.1 GCA_015493995.1 Desulfurellaceae bacterium | reverse complement strand
TTATAGGCAGTTGCATCGAATATAATAAGTGCCAATGTTAAAAATATTGTTTTTTTGGAAACAGTCATGTCTTCACCACAATATCGGTTAAACTTATCTCGCCCGTCAATTGCCCTTTTTTGTCACATACCGGAAGGGTTTTAACGGACTGCACTATCATTTTGGATACGGCGTCTTTTAGCGTTTCCTCATCGTTTAAAGCAAATGTTTCGTAGTCTATCTGAGTATATTGACTGCCGTTTTCAGACAGATATATCCACCCTTTCAAAATGTTGTTAATGTCTATAACCCAAACGTACTTTTTATTCGTTTGTATATCGTTTGAAAGCTCGTTTTCAAAAACGCATTCGGCATTTTTTTTGTAGTCTTTGACGTAGAGTTTCGATAGCTTTTTCAAGGCTCTGTCTGAACCAAGAAACGTTGCCACGAAACTGTTTCTCGGATGTGAGAGGATATTTTGCGGTTCATCCGTTTGTATAATATTTCCGTCCTTTATTATGGCTATTTTCTGACCTATTTTTATAGCTTCGTCTATGTCGTGGGTCACAAATACTATGGTTTTTTTAAGTGCTTTGTGTATCCTGCATATCTGATTTTGCAGACGCGATTTTGTTATTGGGTCCAACGCTCCGAAGGGCTCATCCATTAAAACAATGGGAGGGTCTGCCGCCAAAGCCCTTGCTATGCCGACCCTTTGAGCTTCACCGCCAGACAATTGATGTGGAAATTTATTTTTATATGTTTCAGGAGGCAGTTCGACAAGATTAAGCAGTTCCAAAGCTCTGGATTCAGCTATACGTTTATCTGTTTTGAGCAGCTTCGGAACGATTAGAATGTTATCTTTTACGCTCATATGGGGAAGAAGCCCGATGCTTTGAATTACATAACCGATTCTTCTTCTCAAAACGGTACCCTTTATGTCGGATATATCTTGATTGTTGATAAATATTTTGCCCGAATCAGGCGTTTCCATCTTATTTATGGTTTTTAAGAGGGTTGTTTTACCGCTTCCCGATGGTCCTATAAGCACAAAAAACTCTCCCTCTTTTATGTGCAGATTTATATTGTTTAAAACGGCGTGGTTTCCAAATTTTTTGGTTATATCAATGAGTTTAATCATGCCTGTGAATCCTTTTAGACGTAATGAGTATTATTGTATTCATAACGTATTCGGCTGATACAGCAATAAAAACGAGAGGCAGGACACCAAGCATAACAAGGCTGTTTGACGCTTCCCCCAGTCCTTGAAAGATAAACACTCCCAAGCCCCCAGCACCTATTAAAGCCGCTAAAGCAGCATTTCCTATTGTCTGCACGAGAGCTATTTTTAAGCCTGTCAATATCTCCGCTGCAGCAAGTGGCAGCTCGACCCTAAAGAGCAGATGGATGCTGTCCATACCCATTCCGATGCTTGCCTGTTTAACATCCTCAGACACATTTTTCAGACCGGCATAGATATTTCTGACAAGAGGAAGCATGGCGTATAAAACCAAAGCTATAAATGCCGGCGCAAAGCCAATACCTGCTACTCCTATATTCGATAAAAAAGCACTGTGCTTAGATAGGTAGGCAAGCGGTACAATTAATGCGCCAAACATAGCAATGCTGGGGATTGTTTGCAGAATATTTAAAACGGCAAAAACTTTTTCTGTGATTTTTTTGTATTTGTAAGCTAAGATACCAAGCGGAAAAGATAGGAAAGCTGCTGCAGCTACACTTACAAATGAGAGATACAGATGTGTTGAAATTTCTTGATAAAATCTGCCCTTTCTTGCATAAAATTCCCGCATTATGTCGATTTTATCCAAAAATCCACCTGTTATGAAAAAAACAAATACGAACACAAACAAAGCAACAACGGCTATTTTATATACAAAACCGGCATTTTTCAAAGCATCGACGACAATCATATAGATTAAAAACAGGGATACCCAAAAACCGACCCCGAAAGATATGCGAGCAATCTTGTTTGTCATAAATACTATCTCGGCGTAATGTCCTGCGGAGTATAAGCACAAAACAACTATCAACAAGCTAAATACGATATTCAGATATTTTTTTGCATCTTTGCAGATTGCATTTAAAATGAGAGATAGCACAATCAACGATTCAACTATAATAAAAAGGGTTGAATCGGTTTTTGAGAAAAACAAAGCCCTGCTTTCGGCTATCCTATTGGGATAATAGTTCAAGAATTTCGTAAAATATAAAAAGCCGCCGACGAGCGTGAAACCTGAAATCGGCAGCGTCGAATTTCTTATTGAAAACGTTTTTACTTTATAAACCCCTTGCTTTTCAGATATGTTTTTGCAACAACATCAGCAGGAATACCCTCAATTGCTATTTTTGCATTCAACCTCTGCAGTGTTTTTGTATCCAAACTTTCAAAAACAGGTTTTAGAATTCGTGCTATTTCAGGATGACGTGAGAGGGTGTCTTTTCTTATTATCGGAGTCGGTGCGTATATAGGTTCTATATGCTTTGTGTCTTTCAAAACAATGAGATTGAGAGCGGCAAGCGAGCCGTCTGTGCCGTAAGCCATTGCGAAATTGACCTTATCCGTTTTACGTGCAAGAGCCTTTTCGGTTTGAGCCGTGTTGCCGCCGGATAGAATAATAAGCTGGGAATGTTTTAATTTAAACCCGTATGCTTTTTCAAATGCTGGAAGAGCGTCCTGCCTTTGAGCAAACTCCTCCGAGCAGGCGAGCTTTACAAAACCACCTTTATTTACGTACCTTGCAAAATCCTCGAGAGTGTAAATGTTGTACTTGCCTGCAACACTTTTTCTTGTTGCCAAAGCCCATGTATTGTTTGCCTTTGCGGGAGTCAGCCAAACGATATTATTCTTTTTCAAATCCTCTTTTTTGACAGCCTCATACCCTTTCTTAAAATTTTTAAAGATGCTTTTGTCAAGGTATGGGAAAAAATAAGCTCCGTTTCCCGTATATTCCGGGTAAATATCAATTTCACCGCTTTTTATTGCTCTTCTTAATATGTTTGTAGCTCCTAACCCGATTCTGCTTTTAACACTTAAACGGTTATACTTGAGAGTGTAAAAGATTATATTTCCCAATAAAGCGCCTTCGGTGTCGATTTTTGAGCTGACTACTATTGTATTATTTGCTGCATTTGCGCTAAACGAAAGGCATAAAAGGATTGCTGCAAGAAAAAACGATAGTTTCTTTTTCATTTTTTAAAACTCCTATCTGTATTCCGGGTTTGGGTTTTCAAATCTGCAACCTGCATCCCACCTGCTTCTTTGGTTGCCGTATGCCGGGATACACGCCGTATGCAACATCGTAATCGACAACTCTGACCAACTCAACAGATACACCGACTTTTTCCATTATAGTTTTTGAGACGTTCATTAATCCTTCTGTATGTGATAATTCCGGTGATTTTTTTAAAGTACAGTTTAAAAACAGAGCCTTAATGTTTGAAAAATCCCACTTATTTGAGCTGCACAACTCCTCTTGCATTGCATTCAGTTTTACCATATTAAACCTCCTTTCTCACTATAGTAACAAAGTCAGGCTCATTTGTCAAAAACACAAACTTTATAAGAGTCTTTTTTATTGGCTTAATGAGTATGTTCAATCATTAAATATCGATTCTTTAAAGCCTTACTATAGTGCACTTATACTAAATTTATTGAAGTATCGAGAATAATGCCGTATTTTATTGAAGCCAAGCAGTGAATAAAATTGCCGCTTTTGTGGTGAAAAATATTGTCTATGTGTAAACATAAACTAAGGCAGTCTATTCCAAAATGGATGAGCAAAAAGGCAAAAGGCTTAAAAATTAAAAAAGTACTCCCTTCGCCAAAATCAATTGCGCCTATCTGCTGCTTTTACTCTTTTGGCTCATCTCCAAAGACCCTTGTCCAAACATAGTCTTGGTCGTTGTTAAATTCTATAATCCAGCCCTGACCGTTAGCCGGCTGGTAATAATAGCCATTTCTAATAATGTAGTTATAGGTACATCCGCCAATAATGTAGTTTCCGTCTTGCGTGCCGGAGACCGAATGGATTGCTTCAACAAAATCATCCCCGTATCCGAACATCTTATCCCAAACTTTATTGCCGTTTTTGTCCAATTTCACAACCCAAGCATCGCTAGTTTCAAAAACGCTCCCATTTTCGGCAAAAGGGGAATATATGCTGGCGCCTACAATATATCCTCCGTCTTTTGTTTGTGCTATTGCATTTATGCATTCATTCGTTACATTTTGACCGTTCATCACCACACCGAATGTTTTACCCCAAACTTTCTTGCCGTTATTGCTTAATTTCATAATATATGCGTGATTCACCTTACTGTACTTTTTACTTATACAACCTCCAAGGATATAACCTCCGTCTTTTGTTTGAGATATGCTATTGATTATAATCACACTATCTATCTTTTGTACCCACATTTTTTTACCGTCTTTATCAAATTTCACTATTTCGTCACAAGACTTGTCATCATACAAACTGTTGTGGTAATACAATAGTGCCACAAATCCTCCGTCTTTTGTTGCTCTTACCATATCAAAAGAAAAATCTTTGCCTTTTCTGTGACTGCCTTGAAAAACCTTATCCCAAACTTTATTGCCGTTTTTATCAAACTTTATCAGCCAACCGCTCCTAACGGCAAAACTGTTTACCCACATAGAATAATATCCACCGACAACAAATCCTCCGTCTTTTGTTTGTGTTATTGTTCTTATCCAGTCTTTAGATTCTTGCTCATAAGGATTGCTTTTCTTTTTCTTTATTAACGTTTTTCTCCAAACTTCATTGCCGTTTTTGTCAAATTTTTCTATATAGCCGTGCACCTTTTTGTTTTCTTCTGTTTGTCCTGCAGCCACAAAGCCTCCGTCTCCCAAAGGTGCTACATCAAAAAAAACAATATTATTGCCTTTATCCACCCTAATCCAAATTTTATTGCCGTTTTTATCAAATTTACCTATCCAACCGTGTACTATCTTCCAAGGATTTATAGGATAGGGATCTTTCTCTTTCTTAAACTGTTTTTCAGAAAAATACATACCTCCGACGGCAACAATTTCTCCGTTTTTGAGTTGTTTTACGGCTTCAACGGAGTAATGAGAACCGCTTCTGCCGTACTGCTCATAATTACCCACAACGTCTATTGCGCAAGAGATTTTAATACTTGAAACCAAATACAGGATAGTTAAAGAAATTATCGCAGCAAGAGACTTTTTCATAATGCAACCTCCTTTCAATACGATTTCTTTAAGATGCTGCAAAATCGATTAAATTTTATATAACTCAGCAAAAAATTCAAGCATATAGCAGATAAGGGGATTTAAAAAACCGCCCGCAAACAATCAATGGCGGGTATGGTCACAGCACAGATAAAAAAACACACAAATACTGAAAAAACTATGTCTATGATAAAATATTGTAGGTTAATTATTTTAATCCTTTGTGAATTGTGTAAATGTGTAAACTTAAAGAAAGCTAAATATTGGAAGCTTGGGCGGCATAGGTTGCCGATTATAGATTTAAAAGATTTTATACCATAAAAAACAACTTGAAAGAGCCTTGAGATATGTTTCTGCACGTGTTATGAGGCGTTTACAGTAGTACAATGGTGAACATTCTTTTTACTCGTTACGCTTTAAAGTTTATACGGTTTGTAGCTGTACTTTCGTGTTCTTGTCCCTGCAACTGTCAGAAAATATATCCAAAAAAGTGCAAATAAAAAAGCCAATCTCAAAAATCGAGATTGGCGTTATAAAAGGCTTTAAATGGCTCCCCCGGAGGGACTCGAACCCCCGACCCGGTGGTTAACAGCCACCTGCTCTACCAACTGAGCTACAGAGGAGCAATAAAAATACAATGTGAGTATATAAATTGTTTCATTTTTGTCAACAGTTTTTTGATAGCAACTTAAGTTCTTGTTGTGGATTTTTTAAAGTTGAGATAGCAATGATGGAATTTAAGAAGTGTTATCGGTTGTTTCATTATGTCATAGATTTTAAATTCTCTCTTTTTCTTAGGAATTTTGCTGCCGATTTTAAATCGGCTTTGAGAAATACTCATACTTTATATTTTTTCCTAACTAATAAATTTTAATGTATGGAAACTTTTGAGTGCAATATTTCTCTTGACTTTTAAGTATATCCTGTTGTATAAAGGATTATAATGTTTTTGACTGTTTTTGA
>WGCD01000136.1 GCA_015493995.1 Desulfurellaceae bacterium | reverse complement strand
GGATATAACACGATTTTTTCGGTTTTTAAATTTTCTATATTATTTAGTCCGGCTTTGTTCCACTTTTTCAAGATTTTTTTAGTTTTTTTATCTTTGAAAAATTTGTCGATAGGTGAAGGTGTATTGTATTTTTCACCATTCAGATATGATAATAGAATATCCAGCCTATTCCTTATAGATCCTGCTTCTGGATACTCTTTTTTTTTGCTTTCATCAGCCCTCATATAATCTGGAACTACTTTTCTTGTGCTAATGGTTTCTATGAGGGTGTCGCATTCTTCGTTTGATATTTTTTCATTGGAGCCATATAAAGGAGTTTTTGTATCATAGGCATAAAATGAGAAACGACCTGAAGGATAGCTACTGCTTGAAGGATGAAGATATGGGATTTTTAATTTCTTACATATATCAATGATCATCATTTCATGAAAAAGAGTCGATTCTCCAAAAATAATATTAGGTTTGCTTTTTTTGATAATACTAGATAATTCTAGATAGTAATAAGAGTAATGTTCATTAGATTTATTAAAATGGTTGATAAGTCTATCTGTTGACTTGATGTACTCAAAAGTATTATGAAGGTTTGGATCGTAATTTTTTGTTAAATCTTTTTTTTGTGGATACGGTATTTTGTTTACTGTTCCACACTTAGGTGTAAAATAATGGTTTTGTACAATCCATGATACTTCATGGCCTAATTTAATAAGTTCATTCGCAATTGCTTCCCAAAAAAAAACTTTATACCTGTTTTCAACGAATAGGATTTTCATTCAAACATATCCAGTTTAATAGGTGTGCCTTTGTTGAAAGATGCTTTCGCTTTTTTCCCAAGAATATCTTTTAGAAATTTCGGATGCAGTCCGTATCCCGGTCTGACGGAACGGACATTCTTTTCTGTAACTGTTTCACCTGCTTTTATATCTTCAGCTATATAAAGGCTTCTGGAGAATTGCCGGCTCTTTTTCTTTTTCTCGCTCATCGAGTAGTCGACTTTCCCCAAAAGTTTTTCCGTATCTCTAACAGCTTTGACCATTTGTGCGAACTCTTTTTTGTCCAAAGAAAAATCGGCATCCGGGCCACCGATGCTCTTATCCAGAATAAAGTGTTTTTCTATCACTTTTGCACCCAGTGTCACTGCGGCTACCGGTGCGGTAATTCCCATGGTGTGGTCGGAAAAACCGCTAATTACTCCGAATGTCTCGGACAAATTTGGAATGGTTTTTAAATTGGCCTCTTCGAGCGGTGCAGGGTAGGCACTGGTGCATTTGAGGAGAACGATATCCTCGTTGCCTTCACTTCGACAGATGTCAACAGCGTCTTGGATTTCACCTATTGTCGCAATGCCTGTGGAGATAATCATTGGCCGTCCTTTGGATGCTGTGTAACGAATCAGCTCATAGTCGGTTATCTCGAACGATGCAACCTTGTAGGCACTGGGATTGAACTGCTCCAAAAAATCGACAGCACTTTTATCGAAAGGTGAGGAAAAGATGCCGATGCCGATTTTTCTGGCGTAGGTAAAAAGTTCCTCGTGCCATTCCCAGGGCAAATACGCCTCTTTGTAGAGGTTATAGAGTTTTTTGCCATCCCATAGGGTTCCGCCCTTGATGATGAAATCTTCTTTGTCGCTATCAAGAGTCAGGGTGTCTGCGGTATAGGTCTGGAGTTTAACGGCATCAGCTCCGGCTTCCTTGGCTGCCTGTATGCTCTGTTTGGCGATTTCGATTTTCCCACCGTGGTTGGCACTGAGTTCAGCTATTATATATGTGCGTAGACCATCGAGATCAAAGTTTCCAATTTTCATATTTCAACTCCATTATTGTCAATTGTCGCCCATTTTTTTTAATATTATCTATTTCTTGGAATCCGAATCTTCTGTAAAGTTCGATGGCTTTTTTATTGTCACAAAATACTTCCCCAATCAGTTTTTGAAGTTTCAGTCGACTGAATGCATGAGTAGTAAGAATCCGTATTAGTATTCCACCTTTACCCCGCAATGACGGGTCAGCATAAATACCGAAATGAGCGCTTTTTTCATTGTTGTCAATTTCGGTGAAATCAATAACTCCAATGGGCGTTCCTTTTACTTTGACCAAGAAGTATATCTGATCTGTTCTGTCTTTTAATGTATCGATAAAATGGAGGTGTTCGTTGAGCTCAATGGGAGAGTCGTGATACATCCATTTACGCACTTCCGGATGGTTGCGCCATTGAAGGATTTTCTCCTTTTCCTCCATATTCAGGTCGATGAAATTGAATGTTTCTGCACTCATGGAGTCTAATAGCTCTTCGGTATACTGTGTCAATTTTGCAGGATCAAATACTTTTAAGCACAACATACTGTGATTTTGCAAATACGATACCATCTCTTTTTGGTTGTTCGCCGTTTGTATCGCTATAAACGCAAGCTTCATGAAGATTACTTCATTCATGGTAACACTGGGCGTCACAATAGCGAAATCCGAACCGGCTATCAGCTCTGCGACTCGTTCTGTTTCCACGTAAAGAGAAACATGTTTTTGTCTTGCAGCATAATCTTCCAGTGTTTTTAGGTTTCTATTGGCGCGGGTTGTGACAACATGAGCGTGCAGATTCTCGTAGGATGCAAGTGTCTCCAGGATCGGAATGTTTAAACACAAGGTATCGGCTCCGCCCATCGCCACAAATACGTGGGTCTGCCCCTCGGGCTTGAGGCAGATTGTTCCTCGTTCCTTTTGCTCCAGTGCTTCGTGAAACTCGTCACGAATCAACATATGTTCTTTTGCGCAACGAAGTTCACAGCCACTTGGTACCAGACCCTTATATCGCTTAGGATCCGCATAGACGTTGTTGTTTAGCAATATATCGCAGTGGTGTCGCTCGTAAGTATCGTCAAGTATAAAAAGCGTCACACCGGTCTTTTCTTTGATGTACTTTTCATCTTCATATCCGATATCGTAATGATCGATAACCAGTACATCAGCTTGTGTAGAGCGAACAAGTGAAATAAGTTCATCGATACTGTCACTTTGCAAGATAGCCTTTTTGTAGCCTGCTTTTTCAATTTTGTGATTGATATTTCCTGGTAGGTCACGAACGGCAAAGAGGACCTTTGAATCGCTAAAGTCACGTTTAGCCAGTACTAGATCCCGCATGATATGTCCGGTTCCGATATAAGATGAGCTGTCAGCACGGATTAGGGTAGTTGTCATAACTTATGTAAGCCTTTTAAAACCGCTATGGCAAACAGGCGTATCCAAAGCTTGGTCTAAATTATTGGAAACTAGTATCCCATACAATTCAGCAAAAACCTCGTCTACTGCTTGTAGATAGGCATCTATATACTGTTTTTTATGGGCATAAGAAGCATAAAAAGCTGTTGTTGCCAAGAAACCTTTTTGTAGCATTTTTTTGGTAAATAGTGTTTTTAGTTTCAAAGATTCAGTATGCTCAAAAGAGAAGTGGCCAAGTGGATACAGACCATCTATATTGATTGGAAGCGAATGTTTCAAAGATGCTTGGTGCCATCCTTTCTGTACTTTTTTGCCAATTTCATTCAGATATTCTGGAATATTATGTTTTTGCAATTTTCTTATCGTAGCCAGTGAAGCTACGAATCCGATTCGATCGGTCCAATAGGTACTACTGATAAATGTATCCTGTGCTGCATCCATGACTTCCTTTTTTCCAAGAATTACACCCATAGGAAAACCATTGCTGATTGCTTTCCCAAAAACAGCTATATCAGGTTCCAGACCTATCATTAAATGAGCACCACCAATGTTTAGCCGCCAACCGGCCGTAATTTCATCTACAACAAGTATGGCACCGATTTCTCTTGTCTTTTTTTGTATTATTTGTATGAATTCATTTTCAGGCATGGTGTTACGCAGTGGCTCCATGACTACAGCAGCGATGTTATGGCCATGACTTTCTATTAACTCTATAAAAGAGTTTGTATCATTATATCTGAAGGGGAAAGCTGTTCCTGCCAACCCTCTTGGAACGCCTCTTGGGGAGAGTCCCGGAAGCAGGTGTCCATCCAGTGCTTTATCATCTGCCAGATTTGAAGCAAGATACCAGTCATGCCATCCATGATATCCGCAAAATAAAACAATATCTCTTCCAGTGCACGCTCTGGCTATTCTAACCGCAATAGCCATAGATTCCCCGCCACTTCTGGCATAGCGTATTTCATCGGCCCAAGGATGAAGGTCGCACATTATTTCTGCCAGCTCTACTTCTTCGGGAGCATTGAGTGTAGACATATTGCCAAGATCTACAGCAGTTTTTACCGCCTGGTTGATTTCTTCATCTGCATAACCAACGATACAGCTTCCGATACCCATATAGCTCATATCTATATACTCGTTATTATCTAGATCCCAGACTTTACAACCGCTTGCGCGACTATAGTAGGCTGGCCAAACATCCGGCGCAAACATTTCGGGTCTTTTAGATAGCAGCTGTGTACCGCCCGGGATCAATTTTTTTGCTTTTTTATATAAATCCTGTGTATTATTCATTATTTAATCCTTTTTAAATATTTCCAGCATAATAACATCGACTCTTTCATTGTTGAAAATACAATGGTTATGATATGTGCCACATTCACTAAAGCCAGCCCTTTTAAGAGCTTTTAGCGAGCCTGTATTGTTGGAGTATACTCCAGCGGTAACCTTGTATAAACCTAGTGCCGAGAAAGCAAAATCAAGTGCTAGCTTTATAGCTTCAGTCGCATATCCTTTTCCCCACTCACTTTTTTCTCCAATAATAATTCCAAGATCAGCAAATTTGTGGTTATTGTCAATATTTCCAATTTTTATATTTCCAATATGTTTTTGAGATTTTGCAATAAAAATACCAAACAAGAAGTCTCTATCACTGGCATTTATTTTTTTTACGAAGTCGACTAAATCCTCTTTTGTATAATCTTTCCAGCGTGACTCAGTAAACATTAAGATATCTCTATTGTTCATCCAGGCAAGATATTGCTCTGAAATATTATATTCGGACAGAGGCTTGAGTATCAGTCTCGTGCTAGCAATTGTTTTCATTTTTATCTTTTTGTAAAGATTTTGCATAGCCCTCATTTCTTGGTATAGATTTATTAATTGTAAGAATTTCAGGATTTGATTCAAGAAAAGAGATCATTTCTTGAAATGTAAAAGTATTGCACTTAAAGTGCTCGTATATTTTATTTATTACAAGAAAATCAGCTGGTTCGTCAACCGTTAATCTCCATCCTGGATGAACCGGAGGAGCTTCGAGTTGTTGAATGTTAAATAGACCGCTATTTTTTATAAAAGGAGTGACATGTTCTCTTTCTGATGGCTTGCTGGCGTGTTCATGTGCATTTTTCAGTGCTTCGAATGTAAAAACTTCAGCATCAAGGCCATCAGGGTAAATTGGGTTTAAACAATTAGCCATATAATCACTTTTCTTTTCCAAGAAAGATTCGACCAGGATGTCTATTAGTGCAGGATCATGTAAAGGACAATCGCCGGTAAGTCTGACAATAACATCTCGATCATTCAATTTAAGACTCACTCCGCAATTATAGAAACGGTCCAACACATCATTTTTTGAACCACGATATATTTTGAACTCTGAATCTGAAACTATATTACTTAATGTGTCATCACTTTTTTCTATGCTGGTTAGCAGGATCAGATCATCAATCATCTTTGATCTACTTACTCTTTCCAACTCATGAATTATCATAGGCTTTCCGAGTATGTTTTTCAATACTTTTCCAGGCAGTCTTGTGGAGTCAGTTCTTGCTTGTAAAAAAGCATAAATTTTTCTTTTCATCTATACTTCCATTTACTTGGGTTTATAATTGTTTCCGGAATCTCGCCAAACGCATTGTTAAGCTCTTTAATCACCTTGCTTTCCAATGTTTGAAGATTATTGTAGTTTGTTATGTTTTCCTTGGCCTGTTGAAGAGTCTCTGAGCCGAATAAAATAATTGAGTTTTGAGCAACAGTATTGACATAAGCTAAAGCAAATTCTGCTACGGTCAGTCCAAGCTTTTCACTTGTGGTCTGAACAATTTTAAGATATGGCGAGGCTTCCCTCAGATTCCCCTTCAGTTGCTCTTCTTTTAAAAAAAATAGGCCCTGCAGAAAAATTGAACGAATAAAAAGTAGCTTATTCGCCTCTTTTGCTCTTTCGAACCATCCATACTTCAAGGCTCTTTGATCAAAAAGATTAAAAGGGATCTGAATAAGATTGATCGATTGATTGTTGATAGCTAAGTCAAATTCTTCCGAAGTATAAATAGAGGCTCCAAAATACTCAATAAGATTGTCTGCTTTTAAAGATGAAACAATATTATTATGAAAATTAGTCCATTTTGTTAAAAGAGTACTATCATGTAAAAGAAGACCAAATAATTTTTTTGAATTTAAAAGTCTCATAGAGTGTAAAATAGATTTTTTTGCTTCAGATAAAAAAATATCTGATTTGATTTTTGAGACAATATATACTTTTGCGTCTTTAGGTAATGCCTTACCTAAAACTTTCTCGCTGTCTCCATAGGCAAGCGCAGTATCAAAACAGTTTACACCGTTTTTTATAAGATAATCGATAATTTCATTGGCTTTTTGTTGAGAGGGTTTGCCATTTTTGTTGGAAATCCCATAATCAAGCCCAAATTGTACTGTGCCAAAACTGAGTTTTGAAATCTTCTCTTCATTATAAGAAACATACTTCATTGTTCAACAACTTTCAATAGATTTTCAATTATATACTCTTGTTCCAAATCTGTGAGGAGGGGGAATAATGGTATTGAAAAAGACTCTTCAAAGTATCTGTCCATTTGAGGTATGTTTTCATTTCCATATCCAAGTGTTCTGTAATATGGCTGTCGATTGATAGGAATATAGTGTAATTGTAAACCAATGTTTTTTGTTTTCATCTTGACAAAAAGTTCTTCTTTTGTGATGTTGAGTACATTGAAATTTATTCTGAGTACATAAAGATGATAAGATGAATTGCCATTGTAAAAATATAGCGGGCGGATTACGGGATGATTTTTGAAAGCTTTGTCATAATTTTGTGCCAGTTCTCTGCGGCGTTCGATAAATCCCTCAAGTTTTTTCAACTGCGAAAGCCCAAGGGCGCACTGAATATCTGTGATGCGGTAGTTGAAACCTAATATTTTCATCTCATATTCCCAAGGCTTCATCTCGGGAGTTTTGACCATACCGTGGTTACGTAGAATTTTAAGTTTCTCATAAAGCGTTTCGTCATTGGTGGTGATCATGCCTCCCTCGCCGGTTGTCATGTGCTTTACTGGGTGGAAAGAGAAAATAGAGGCTTCAGAGTGTGTGCAGCTACCTGCTTTTATGCCTTGGTATTCAGCTCCGATACTGTGAGCACAGTCTTCAAGTATTGTTGTGCCATATCTCTTTTTTATATGGGCAAGTTTTTCCTGTTCTACAGGATTGCCCGAGAAATGGACAGCATAGATCGCCTTGATGGAAGGGTCTGATTTCAGAGCCTCTTCGCAAAGGTCGAGATCTATATTGCCGTTTTCCTGAATATCAATGAAAATGGGGTGAGCTCCGGCATAGAGAATGGCATTGGATGTAGCGAGGAAAGAGTTCGGTGTTGTCAGCACCTTGTCTCCGCTATTCAGCAAGGCAATGGAAGCCAGATGCAAAGCGGCCGTACCGTTGCAAACAGCCACCGCATATTTTGCTCCACAGTAGTCTGCAACGGCTTCTTCAAACTCCTTAACTTTTGGCCCGGTTGTGAGAAAATCGGACTTTAGAACTTCAGCAACGCTGTTTATATCTTCTGTGGTTACCCACTGTTTACCGTAAGGAATGAACTGCATCTATATAAACTCTTTTGCCATTTCAAGGAATTCTTCGTGTGTAAGCCATTGTGAATTGTTACCTGAGTTGTATTCAAAGCCGAGTTCTACGGGTTTACCT
This sequence comes from Desulfurellaceae bacterium, assembly GCA_015493995.1. Lineage (GTDB taxonomy): Bacteria > Campylobacterota_A > Desulfurellia > Desulfurellales > Hippeaceae > S144-51. Next base: position 1,697 of record WGCD01000136.1, on the reverse strand, counting down.
CTCTCTCCCAAACGGTTGACGGTAAAGTCTGATATATGGGCAAATTGGATTGTAGGCTGAATAACATAATGGTCTTCAAACTCCAGTGTCAGATGGCTGTCGTCGGCCGGGCACATTATCTCGTGTAGTTTCTCACCCGGGCGTATACCGATGACCTTTTGCGAAAGGTTCGGCGCCATAGCCTTGGCCAGTTCTGTCATCTTCATAGACGGGATCTTCGGAACGAAAATCTCACCTCCCTGCATCCGTTCAAAATCTTTCAATACGAAATTGACACCCTGTTCGAGTGTAATCATGAAACGGGTCATGTCTGGATGGGTAATAGGAAGTTCTTTGGCGCCATCTTTGATGAGTTTGGAGAAAAACGGAACGACAGAGCCTCGACTGCCTACGACGTTGCCGTAGCGCACGACAGAAAATCTTGTTTTGCGTTTTCCTACCATGTTGTTGGCGGCGACGAATAGCTTGTCGCTTGCAAGTTTTGTTGCACCGTATAGATTTATTGGATTAGCTGCTTTGTCAGTCGATAGAGCAATAACTTTATCCACTTCATTGGCTAGGGCGGCTTTGATTACATTCTCGGCGCCTGAAACGTTGGTTTTTATGCACTCCATGGGGTTGTACTCAGCGGCCGGTACCTGCTTGAGTGCAGCTGCATGGATAACATAATCCACTCCGTCCATAGCCTCTTTTACGCGCTCCTCGTCTCGAACATCCCCGATAAAATATCGCATACAAGGAGCGTTGTATTTTTGCTGCATTTCAAACTGCTTAAGCTCGTCACGCGAATAGATGATTATTTTGTTAGGAGTGTATTTTGAGAGAATGATTTCGGTATATTTTTTTCCGAAACTTCCCGTTCCGCCGGTTATCAAAATATTTTTATCGTTGAACATCTGAATCCTTAAATTATAGAAGCTGTTCCGTCGAAATAGACGGAAACTTTAAATAATGGCAATATTTTACCCAAATTAGTGTTAGCTATCTATAAACGGGATTAAACGAAGAGTGTCGTTTCTGTAGAGGGACTATTATTTATATTCCTTGTTGTAAGATAAATATCCTGGTTGAAGCTGTAACCAAAAGTTCGTTAGTTAGTATGTAGTCAGTTGCCATGAACATACCAACTGCACAAACTGGTTATGCCTTCTTCGAGTTCCACTTTGTGACGCCAGCCGAGAGAGTGGAGTTTGGACGGATCGGTCAGCTTTTTCATTGTACCGTCCGGTTTTTCAGTATTGAAGTAGAAATCGCCGTTGAATCCGATTATATCTTTGATAAGGTATGCGAGATCTTTTATGGAGATATCTTTTCCGGTACCGATGTTTATGTGGGTATTGCGAACTTCGTTCGCAGGGTTCGGAGTTCCGAGTTCGGAGTTCGGGAACATTTGATTGATGATGTCTTGGAAGTCGATGTTTTCCATTAGAAAGACGCAGGCGTCGGCCATATCTTCGCTCCAGAGGAACTCGCGCATAGGGTTGCCGGAGCCCCAGATTTCGATTTTTACAGGGTTCCGGGTTCTGGGTTCCGGGTTCCGAATTTCGGGTTCAGGGTTCAGGGTTCGGGGTTCGGGATTTTCTTTTTCTGAACTCCGACCTCCGAACTCCGACCTCTCAATTTGTCTTCCATATTTTTTCATAATTTCGAGAATCTCTTCTTCGCTTGCTTCACCCGTGACGCCTTCTATTGGGAGC
>WGCD01000135.1 GCA_015493995.1 Desulfurellaceae bacterium | reverse complement strand
AGGGGAAGTAATAAGAAAAGAAGACCTGACCTTCAAGCGGCCTGCTCACGGTGTCAGCCCGAGATTCATCGACGAAATAGTCGGCAAAAAAGCGGCCGAGGATTTGCCTGAAGATACTGTTCTTCAGTGGAGACATTTTTTATGAAAAACCAGTATGTAATTCTAACTGGCGCCAAACACAATGCCGGAGACCATTTAATAAAAAGACGCGCCCAGCAAATCTTCAGTTGGCTGAGACCGGATAGAAAAATTATCAATTTGGACGGCTGGAAAAAATTTACACCGGACAATCTAAAAACCGTAAACGAATCATTAGCCCTGCTGCTTGTCGGAGGACCGGCTTTGCAGAATGGAATGTACCCAAACGTATACGCTTTGACCGACTCTTTAGAGGCGATAAAACCGCCGATTATCACAATGGGCATAGGTTGGTATTCAAAAAAAGGAACATGGGAGGACACACATCATTATTTTATTGATGACAAATCAAAAAAACTGCTCAGGAGAATAGAAGAATCCGGCTATCTGTCAAGTGTCAGAGATTATCATACATTGAATGTATTGCAAAACCATGGTCTAAAAAATTTTATTATGACAGGCTGTCCTGCTCTTTATGAAAAAAACAACCTGAACAATAAAGTAATTGTTCCTAAAAATATTAAGAAAATAGGTTTTTCTCTCGGGGTAACAATGAAAAGTTCAAAAAGCATGTTTGAACAGATGCAAAACACTTTTCTAATGATTTCTGAACTCTACCCCGATGCCCAGGTGGAAGTTGTTTTTCACCATTCACCAACACAAGAATATCTTAATTCACATGGTGTAAATACAGAGCTTTACAATGCTCAAAAGAGGTACCTTGACTGGATTGAGAAAAACGGTTTCAAATATGTCGACATCTCAGGAAGTGCGGATAAATTAATTGAGTATTATTTAAATGTAGACCTACATATAGGGTACAGAGTACACGCACATATATTTATGAGCAGCATATCCAAGCCATCCATACTTTTAAGTGAAGACGGCAGAGGTAAAGGCCTTGAAAAAGTTATCGGCGGATTGATTCTTGATGCTTATGACGATATAGTAGACTACACTTTTTTCAGAAAAGTTTTAAGAAAGTTGCATATTCAATATGACGAATATAAGGATTATCGATACTTGACTCAAGATTTAAAACAGATGATTGAATACGAAACTAAAAGAGGTATCAAGTTACAACAACCGAGAGTGGAGATAGATCGCCATTTCGAAGTGATGAAAAAATTCATTGAACAATTACCGTAAAAATGTTTAAAAAAATTCTTATTTTTAGAGATCTCAGGCTTGCTGAATCAATTAGATTCTGTATTGAATGTTTCTTTAGAAAAAATAGCTACAATATAATTTTCTATTATCCCTCTCATTTTATTAGGTCTGAATCTAAAGATAATGAATATTTTGAACCGTTATACAAAATATGTGAACAGCGCGGTATTTCCTACTTGATTTTGGAAGAACCTGCCATTGGCATGGATACGCCAAGAGCAAAGAGGGCAATTCCATTCGACTTTATTTTATTATTAGTACTAATTGCCAGAAAACTTCTTTCGTTAGACCGTTTCAAAGATTTTTACGAACGGGAGTGGCATATTGCAAAAAAAATCAAAACTTTATTGTTGAGGAAACTACATTATGACAATGTAATTGTTATATCCAACAGTATGGTCGGTTTTTTTCATGGAATGGACACCAATGCAAAGATTTTTGACTATCAGCACGGAATTATTTACCCATCTCACGAAGGTTATGTTTCAAATGGCAGTCGAGTTCCTGAACACATATATAAAAACGAGGTCCACCCTCTTCTTTATGGCCAACTTTTTAAAGAAATGCTGACAAAACACACAGATTCAGACTACTACGAAAAACATGCATACGTGATAGGGAAAAAGATCGACAGGCAAAGAAAAAAGAGATCGTTGAATAGCAAAAAGATTCTCTTTTCACTGCAGATCGCAGGAGATGAGCCGGAGAGAGATCGTGGCTGGATAAAAATTTTTCAAAATTTTCTGGAAAGAAATTCCGATTTTTTCATATCTAACGGATTGAAAATCGTATTTAAAAGACACCCACGCTACACTTCTGCCTATGACGACTCCTCATTATATACCTTTGAGTTTACGGAGTTATATGAAGGTCCTTTGGACGATGCTCTAAACAATTGTTTCATTCATATCACCCTTTTTTCCACTGTTGTTTTCGATGCAGCAGCGGTGGGGATACCGACGCTGCTATGGGACACCAGGGATTCAAAGTCATATTTGTATACTCAATACTACAACTACCCCATCAAATCGTTGGATGATACAATGTTGATCAGAAAAATATCAGATTATTTAAAGGACCCTCAATATTATGAAGTTGAAAGCGAAAAGGTTTTCAACTGGTTCAATTATTGCTATATGCCTTTAAATGCAGATTCTTTCGTTAGTACATTAAAAAAACCACAGGCCGATAAATGAAAAAAATAAAAGTTTTTCTCGCTGCATACATAAACAGCACCAACGCTCAAAACCTAAACTGCAGAGCATTGGCAGAGCATCTTGACCCTGACAAGTTTAATGTATCTGCCATGAAGTTATATTCCGGCACACTCCCCATTGATGCAAAATTGAGTAAAATTAAATTATTCAACGTCTTTTATCCTTCCAAGCTTTCAAAATACATTGCCCATATACAGGGTATCTTATGGGCAGATATAATATATCTTCCTAATACGGAAAATTCTCAATTATATATTTTTATTATCAGACTACTTAAGAGAAAATCGTTTAAAACTATTGAGGGCATATTTCAGGAGCAGGCAATCTCAAATGCAAAAAAACAGTTTGGAAGCCTGAAAAACATGCTCTATTTTTTATCAAAGTTTGATAGAGTATTTTCGATTACGAAATTCATGAAAGAGTATAACTACAAAAAAGTAGGCATAAAAAGTGAAGATAAGATCCTTTATCTTGGCAGCAATACAAAATATTTCACCAATGAGCATAAAAAGATATCGGAATTAAGCGATGTTGTTTTCATAGGTAATGACTTTATTAGAAAAGGAATTTTTGACTTTTTGGAAATAGCAGAAGGTTTTCCTCAAATCAGATTCCATATTGTCGGTACCGGAAACGGCAGAATCGATATTAAAAAGGAGATAGAAAATAGAAGCCTATCCAACATACGATTTCACGGAGGGCTTAGACATAATGAGCTGAAAAAACTTTTGGAGGAGGTGCAACTTCATGTTCTGCCGTCCCGTTCCGAAGGTTTCCCGAAAGTCACACTTGAAACCGCCGCTGCCGGTGTACCATCTCTTGTATATGACGATTATGGGGCAGAAGAGTGGATAACACACAATAAAAACGGTTTTGTAGTGCATACTCTGGCCGAGATGAAAGAGACTATCAAGAAGTTGCGGGAAAATCCGAAAATACTTCAGAAAACTTCACAAAATGCCGTACAATTAGCCAAACGTTTTGACTGGGAGAGTGTGGTAAAAGAGTGGGAAGCTGTAATAGAGGAACTTTATAATGAAAAATAGAGTTTGTGTTGCATCAAAAGATTTTTACACTCACATATTATCAAATTTTTTCGAAACATTTTAGAAGAAAGGAAAAAAACAATGATAAAACCTATAATTAGAGCGGTAGTTCCGGAAAAAATAAGAAACAAATACCACCGGGCAGTAGAGCATAAAAAGTATCAAAAATTAAGAGAGACTCCGTATAATACCTACAGAAGGTTCGACGAAACCGAAAGCATTTTTATTCACATTCCGAAAGCAGCCGGAATTTCAACTATAAAAAGCCTTTATGGCGAAAAAGCCAACGGCATAGGGCATAGACCGTATACTCATTTCATCTTTGTTTACGGAGAAGAAACTTACAATCGATATTTTAAATTCTCTTTTGTAAGAAATCCGTGGGACAGGCTCTATTCCGCATACAAGTTCTTAAAAAAAGGGGGCATAAGCCAGCCGGATGTAACTTTCAATGAAACGACTCTGGTCCATTATGATACATTCGAAAATTTTGTACTAGAATGGGTAAATTCAGACAATGTGCAAACCTACTTTCATTTCATACCGCAGTATCAATTTATATATTCACCCGAGTTGGAGTTAATGGTCGATTTTGTCGGACGTTTTGAAAACCTTAATGAGGACTACGAAAAAATAAGAGAAAAAATAGGGACCGGAGAGCCGTTAAAGCATCTCAACAAAACAAAAGACAAAAAAGAAAACGACTACAGGGAGGT
>WGCD01000134.1 GCA_015493995.1 Desulfurellaceae bacterium | reverse complement strand
GCAAAGTTTAAATAATAATTCAAATATTAACTTTCAGCACCAAAAATAGAAACAGCAAACCTATTATTACCCTATAAACACCGAAACTTATTAAGCTGAATCGACTGATAAAAGCTATGAAGGATTTAACCGCAACAATGGCAGATAAAAAAGATACGATAAAACCTATAGCTATGAGGTGCCACTGAGAGGCATCAAGATGAACACCGCTTTTAAACAAATCATAGCCCGTTGCTGCAAACATAGTAGGAATAGCAAGTAAAAAAGAAAACTCCACCGCTGTTTTTCTGTCCATACCGGCAAAAAGCCCGCCTATAATTGTTGCTGCTGAACGGGATGTGCCCGGTATAACCGCCAAAGACTGCATAATACCTATAAAAACAGATTTTTTATAGCTTACATTTTCCATTTTTTCTATAACAGCGTCTTTAGAACTCATAATTTTTTCTATTATAATGATTAAAATACCGCCGACTACCAAAGAAACCGCCACGATATAGGGATTAAAAAGATATTGTTTGATAATCTTGTAAAGCACAAAACCTATAATCCCGGTCGGAATGAATGCGGCTGTTATCTTTTTCCAGAGCTCTATATTGTTTTTTATCCTATTAAAATACAAAAAAACAACACTTAAAATCGCACCCAACTGTATGACAATCTCAAAGGTTTTGTTAAAGCTCGATTGCGGAATACCGAGCAAAGTGGAAACCAAAATCAAATGTCCTGTTGAGGAGATGGGTAAAAACTCCGTTAAGCCCTCGACGATACCTAAGATTACAGCATCAAATATACTCATAAGAACTCCTAAAAATCTTTTTTTGTAAAATCAGGATGGATTGTATCCTTTTTATCGTACAAAGCAAGTTTGATAACCATTCTTGCAGCATCCTCCTGAGACAGATTATCACAATCTATCGATAAATCGGCATACTGTTCATAAAGGGGCATTCTCTCTTTAAACAAATCCTCAAAAGTCTGGTTTCTGGCTTTTGCAAGTCCTCTTGTATCGAAATTGTTAATTCTTTTAAGTAAAGTAGTGCAGGTCGTTTTCAGGAAAATAACCTTCGAGATGCGCTTCAAATGCTCCATAGCTTTTTCACTATACACAACGCTCCCGCCTGTTGCAATAACACTGTTATTTACATCAAGAGAGCATACGGTCTCCTCCTCAATTTGTCTCAATGCAATATATCCGTAAGCATCAACAATTTCCTGAAGGCTTAACCCTTTTTTTAATTGAATCAAAATATCCGTATCAATAAATTCATAGGAAATCATCTTCGCTAAGACTACACCCACCGTGCTTTTTCCGGCACCGGGCATTCCTATAAGCGTTAAATTCATTTAAAAATCCTCCCCTTTAGCGGTTGAAATATACCGATTATCTTAATTTTGTAAAGCAAAATTAAAAAATATGAGAAAATTTTGATATTAGTTTTTGACTTTTTTATACAAAAAGCTATATTTGTAAAAAAATCGGAGGTGAGAGCATGGAGATAAGATATGAACTTAAAAGCGAAAAAGAAAGAAGGAGCGAGCCGCTTCAGCCAAGCGAACCCCTGCCCTTTGGTGTTTTAAGAACAGACCATATGTTTATTATGGATTATGAAGAGGGTGAGTGGAAAAATGCACGCATAGTTCCATACGGCGATATACCCATAGCTCCCGGAGCCATCACTCTGCACTACGGACAGGCTATTTTTGAAGGCGCAAAGGCTTTTTGCCACGATGACGGAGAAATATATACATTTAGAATTGATAAAAACGCAAAAAGGATGAACAAATCGGCAGATATATTGTGTATTCCAAACATACCCGAAGAGATTCAAATAGAGGCTGTTCATTCCCTCATAGACGTTGACAGGTTGTGGTTTCCCAAACAGGAGGGAGCATCTTTATACATAAGACCGTTTATATTTGCAACACAGGACTCTCTTGGCGTTCATCCGAGCAGCTCATATAAATTTATGGTTATTATGTCTCCAAGCGGACCGTACTATCCGGCGGGTTTTACGAAACCGATTAAGCTGTTAATTACAGAAAGATTTCATAGAGCAGCACCTGGAGGAACAGGTTCTTCAAAGGCAGCTGGAAACTATGCTGCATCTTTGAGAGCCGGTGAATTTGCCAAAAAATTCGGTGCAAGCCAGGTGCTTTATCTCGATACGACAAATACCTATATAGAAGAAGCCGGTGCAATGAATCACTTCCACATAACAAAAGAAGGAGAGGTTGTCATACCGGAATTTGTGGATTCTGTCCTGCGTTCTATAACATCCGAGTCCATTATGGAGTTATCAGACAGGCTTGACATAAAAGTTACGCAAAAAAGGGTTAAAATCAAAGAATTTATAGAAGAAGTAAAGGCTAAAAATATAACCGAAGCCGGCGGACTGGGCACGGCTGCTGTCATATCACCTGTCGGTGAGTATGCTTTTGAAGACGGAGGCACGCTCGTTGTAGGAGACGGCAATATAGGTCCTAACACAAGAAAAATATACGAATACTACACAGGAATCCAAACCGGTAAGGTGGAGGCGCCTGAAGGCTGGCTTAAAAAAGTGGAAAGAAAAGTATAGGTTGAATATAGATTAAAACTATATGAAGATAGCTTTAGT
>WGCD01000133.1 GCA_015493995.1 Desulfurellaceae bacterium | reverse complement strand
TGGAACACACTTCCGGGCAGTGGCTTGATGATTACGGGTGATAAGGTTGAGATGAGACTTGATATGCCCCGCCAATTTGCATTCGGTGTTAACTTCAGACCTATCAGAAAACTGAGACTTGAAGCCGATGTAAGATGGATTAACTATCACGATGTTATGAATGAACCGAGTGTTTCTGGTCTTGCTATGGATAAATGGCCGTTCCATTGGGACAATCAATGGGTTTATGCATTGGGTGCCGAGTATTATGCAACAAGGGCTTTGACATTGAGAGCCGGTTTTAACTATGCCAAAAGCCCGATTGAAGACAGCGATTTAAATGCAAATATAGTGGCTCCTGCTGTAGTTGAAACCCACGTAACGGCAGGCGCAAGCTATAAACTCAATAAAAACCTTGAGCTTTCTGTCGCATATGCCCACGCATTTGAACATAAACAAACGCATAGAAATACGACAATGCAAGACCAAATGATGTATGGCCCAGAAACAGAAGTAAAGATGCATCAGGATACATTTGCAATTGAGGCAACATACAACTTCTAAAACAAACCTACGTCACACAAGCCGGTTGACTTTTTAAGGTTGACCGGCGCCCCTTTCTGTCTTTTTTAAACAACAAGGTTTACAAATCGTTTGTTTTTATATATTATCCAAATTTCAAGAATTAATTTTTTGAACTGTGTTTTTATTCGAGTTTTGAAAAGGGGTTGTTTATGAGAGAGATAGGTTTACACGGACGAGGCGGGCAAGGCATTGTTCTATCCGGCGAAATGCTTGCCAACATCTATTTTTACGAGGGGTATAATGTTCAATTTATGCCATCTTACGGCGCTGAAAGGAGGGGCTCTCCTTCCAATGCTTATGTCAGAGTGGAGAAGGGCAAAAGAATATACAACAGATATACAGTCACGCTTCCCGATATGGTTGTAGTGTTTAACACCAGTCTTCTTGAAAACATTAGGGTTAAAGAAAACGGTGTTGTCCTTTTGAATATATCCGGTAGTATCAAAAAAGCAGAGACAAACGCAAGAATATTTGTTGTTGATGCCAATACCATAGCGTTGTCTTTGAATCTCGGCACGCCTGCTATGCCTATAATAAACACGGCGCTTTTGGGGGCTTTTTGTAAGGTTGCCGGTGATTACTCTTTTGAAAATCTTGCCAGGGTTTTGGATGAAAAAATAGGTAAGCATTCTGATGTTAATATAGAAGCTGCCAGATTGGCTTATGATAGAGTGAGGGAATTATGAGCAAAAAGATAGTTATAGGTGGAAACGATGCGATAGCTTATGCGGTTAAACAGAGCCTCGTGGATGTGGTAAGTGCCTATCCGATAACGCCGCAAACGTCGATAATAGAAAAAATAGCCGATTTTATAGCAAAAGGTGAGATGAATGCCAGATTTATTAAGGTTGAATCGGAACATTCGGCGATGGCTGCGGCTATGGGTGCTTCTATTGCCGGAGGCAGGGTGTTTACGGCTACAAGCTCTCAAGGCTTGCTTTTGATGCATGAGGTTCTGCACTGGTCAAGCGGAGCGAGGTTGCCTATAGTTATGGCAAATGCAAACAGAGCGGTTGCGCCTCCGTGGAGTATATGGGCTGAACAAACAGACTCCCTTGCTCAAAGGGACACGGGTTGGATTCAATTTTACGCTTCCAACTCCCAAGAGGCTTACGATTTGTTGTTTATTGCCTTTAGAGTTGCAGAGAGAGTTAAAATACCGGCAATGGTTTGTATGGACGGGTTTTTGGTAACCCATACAAAAGAGCCGGTTGAGATTTTTGATGATGAGATAAACGATTTTATTAAGGTTAAAGAAAAAAGAGATGTGCTCGACATAGATGACCCTAAGGCATTCGGGGCATTGGCTTTTCCTAAAGATTATATGCCTATAAAATTGGAACAAAACAAAGCCGTTTTTAGTGCGGCAGATGCTTTTGATGAGTTTTCAAAACAGTTTTACGATATATCCGGCAGGAAATATAAAGAGCTTGAGGTTTATGGTGAAAACAATGCGGAGGTTGCCGTTGTCGCTTTGGGTTCCATAGCCGAAACAGCTCATTTAGCCGTTGATGTTTTGAACAGCTCAGGCATAAAATCGAAGCTTGTTAAAATAAATATGTTTAGACCTTTCCCTAAAAAATCTTTGGATGCCGAGCTGAAAAACGTTAAGCATATCGTTGTTTTTGACAGAAACATATCCCACGGCAAAGGCGGAATAGTGAAAGACGAGGTCACGGGTTCTTTGGGGCTTGGCAATGTTATAGGTTATGTTTGCGGTCTCGGAGGATACGACGTAACGGAGGACGATATGGTTAATGCCGTTAGAGATGTTCTTGACGGAAAGGTTAAAGAAGATAGCTATTTGTGGAGTGAAAAATGAAAAAAATAAATAGAGATGAGATATTGCAGGCTAACCACCTGGCTTGTCCTGGTTGCGGTGCCACACTGTCGATGAGGCTGGCACTCAAGGCTTTGGGAAGGAAAACCGTTATTGTAATACCTGCCTGCTGTTGGACTATTATCAACGGTCCTCACGGCAAGAACTATGCGGGTGTTCCTGTTTTTCATACGGCTTTTGAGACAACAGCAGCCGTTGCAAGCGGAATAAAGGCTTCGTTTGATATGCAGGGCAAGAGTGATATAACGGTTATGGGTTGGGCCGGAGACGGCGGAACGTTCGATATAGGGCTGCAGGCTTTAAGCGGAGCAGCTGAGCGAAACGATGATATAATATACGTATGTTACGACAATGAGGCGTATATGAATACGGGAATTCAAAGAAGCTCCGCAACTCCTTA
>WGCD01000132.1 GCA_015493995.1 Desulfurellaceae bacterium | reverse complement strand
GTTATTGACTTATTTTGTAATATTAGATATAATAGCAAAAATGTTTTGCAGGAGGTTTCTATGCTTAAAAAATCTTTTCTCGTTTTTCTTGCCGTTTTCTTTATATCGAAACTGTCTTTTGCGGGTTTAACCACATACGAGCTTGTCGGTGTTGTAAAGTCTAATAACCACAGCGCCGCTGTTGAAAGTGTTAAGGCGTCCTTATCAAAGAACTTTAAAATTTTAACATCTTTCAATCCTGCTCAAAACAAAAATTTGACTGTCATTATTGTTGAAAATAAGCCTTTTTTTGATGCTGTAAATAAGGTTGGTATGTATGCTTTTTTTGCTCTTCCGTTAAGAGTCGGGGTACAACAGGATAAGGGGATAAATAAAATTATGTTTGCAAATCCGGTTTATGCTGCTGCGGCATTTGCAAAAGGTAAGGATAAACTGATAAAGACAGCAAAGAATGTTAAAAATGAACTTGAAAGTGCTCTTTTGAGTGTTAAGAATATCGAGCCTATTAAGAAAGGCTTCGGATACTCTACAGATGAGGACGAAATAGGTAATTGGCAAATGATGGGACAGAGCTTATACACTATTTCGAGAATGGGTGATAAAAAATTTAAAGCAGTTGACGATGCGGTCAAAGCCCTCGATGCTTCTTTGTCTCAGCATAAAAACGGTTGGAGTAAGATTTATGAGATTAAACTTGCAAAAGCCGTTATTATAGGCGTGTCCAACCCGAAGTACGAAAAAGAATCTTTTGATATCGGAGGATACGACCACCTTTGTGCTTTTCCGATAGGTATAGTTATTATGAATAAAGGCGGCATAAGCGCCTGGAGTTTGCCTGAAATGTACAGAATGTCTTTGTATTTTATGGATGCCGGCATGGGCGCATTTGCCGCTCATATGTCGATGCCGGGAGAGATAGACGATTCCTTAAACGGATTATTGAAATAACTACCAACACCTTCTAAAGGTTTTAAAAAAGGGCTTTTTTAAGCCCTTTTTTTGTTTTAATAAGCTGCTTTGTTTCATATCTTAAATTATATTTTTATTCTTTTTTGCCTGTTATATGTTTTGACAGAAAATTCGATTTGTGTTACTATTCCACTCGGCTTTTAGGCGCAAGATTTTTTTTGGAGAGGTGTCCGAGCTGGCTGAAGGAGCACGATTGGAAATCGTGTGTAGGGCCACAAGCTCTACCGCGGGTTCGAATCCCGCCCTCTCCGCCACTTTAGGAAAATTTGGCGCCCATAGCTCAGTCGGATAGAGCGCAAGATTGCGGTTCTTGAGGTCAGAGGTTCGAATCCTCTTGGGCGCGCCAGTTTCTTTTAGCGATGCTCACCTTTAGTGGGCTTGCGTGACGTACTCCTTGCTGAACCCCGCCAGGTCCGGAAGGAAGCAACGGTAGGTGAGGTTGTGCGAGCGCGCAGTGACCTGCTTGGGTGGGCATCGCTAATGGAGACGTTATGTATAAAGTTTTAGCAAGAAAATACAGGCCAACCAAATTATCCGAAATCATAGGGCAGGATATAGCCGTTAGAATTCTTAAAAATGCGATTGATGCCGATAGGCTGCACCATGCTATACTGCTGGCCGGTCCTATGGGAGTCGGGAAAACATCTACAGCGAGAATTATTGCCAAGTCACTTAATTGCGAAAAAGGAACAAGCTCAGAGCCGTGCAATGAGTGTGAGTCCTGTATTAGCATAACAAAGGGCAAAAGCGTTGATGTTGTTGAGATAGACGGAGCATCCAATCGTAAAGTGGACGATGCGAGAAATATAATAGAAAGCGTGAAGTATCCGCCGCTTAAAAGCAGGTTTAAGATATACATAATAGACGAAGTTCATATGTTGACCATAGAAGCATTTAACGCCCTTTTGAAAACAATAGAAGAACCTCCCGATTATGTTAAGTTTATATTTGCAACAACGGCAATGGAAAAGATTCCCGATACCATTCTTTCGCGATGCCAGATAATAACGTTAAAAAAGATTCCGACCGATTTGATAAAGATCAAGCTAAAGGGGATAGCTGAAAAGGAGAATGTTAAAATTGAAGATGGTGCTTTGGATATCATAGCATTTGCAAGTTTCGGCTCTATGAGGGTAGCGGAAGGATACCTTGACAGATGTATAGCCTATAAACCCGAGGATTTAACCCAAAGTGATGTTTCAAGGGTTGTGGGAGTTAGCGAGAAAAAAACAATTGAGGAGTATTTTAGCGACATACTTTCAAAAAATACATCCTCAGCTTTAAGTAAGCTTCAACTGTTGGACGAAAGAGACGCTAATTTTGAGATATTTGTCAGGCAGTGTATAGATTTTCTTCTTGGATTGCAGGATGTTGTTTTGGAGCACAAAACGGCTTTGCTTAACATATATTACACAGCTTTAATTGATATTAAGCAAAAGGTTGAACCTTTAAGCGTTTTAAATGTTGCGACCCACAAGGCTTCGGCGGTTTTGTCTTTGGAACAAGTTGAAAGCATCATAGAAAAACTGTCGAATATGGAATTTTCCGATATTCCAGACAACAAACAAAATGAAACAGTTTATGATAACGGAAATTCCGCTGCAGAGGAGAGCAAGCCTGAAAAGAAGGAAACCAGTAATTTACAAAGCACGGATTCAAGTGAACTGGATGAAAACGTAAGGCTAATCTTGAAAGAGTTTGAAGGGAAAATCATTACCGTTGAAAAATTGAATAAATAGTTTATAATTAATATTAGTTTAAAATTATGGAGGTGGTATGGCTAAGGGTTACGGTGGCATGGACTTAAACAGTTTGATGGCACAGGCAAAAAAGATGCAAAAACAGATTGCCAAAGCCCAGGAAGAGGCAGCAAAAGAGGTTGTCGAAGTCAGTGTGGGCGGAGGAATGGTTTCCGTTAAAGCCAACGGTGCCGGTGAGGTTGTTGATATAAAAATCTCAAAAGAGATAGTTGACCCTGAAGATATAGAAACTATGGAGGATTTGATACTTTCCGGCGTAAATGAGGCACTGAGAAAATCAAAAGCCTCTATGGAAGAAAAGATTTCGGCACTAACAGGCGGTTTGAATATCCCCGGAATGTTTTAAAAAATGTTAAACGGTTTTCCGGTTTTAAATCGCATAGTGGAATCGTTTGCAAAACTGCCTGGAGTTGGAGAAAAGACCGCATTAAAATACGCTTTATGGTTTGTTGAGCATAAAAACGAATCCTTGATTTTATCCAAATATTTAGATGTTTTAAGCAACGATATAAAGTTGTGCAAGAGATGCAGATGTATAACTGTAAACAGCGACGGAGTTTGTGATATATGCAAGGACGAGACGAGAGATAAATCAACCATTTGTGTTGTTGAAAATATGGAGAATTTTTTTGCAATAGAATCGAGTTCTGTGTATAATGGGCTTTACTACATCCTTGGGGGGTTTAATTCTTCACTATACGGTGTGGATACTGAAAAAACCGGATTGAAGAATTTAATAGACAGGGTTTTTAACGAGGGTATAAGAGAGGTTATTTTGGTTATAAGCTCTACAATAGAAGGAGATTTCACAACCCAATACATCAAAGAAAAACTAAAAAGTAGGAATGTAAACATAACAAGAATAGCATACGGAATACCTGTTGGGGTTAATGTTAATTTTATAGATAAGACAACTTTGATTGAAGCGTTTAAAAGCAGACGAGCTGTATAAAATAATTTAGACGGGGGTTTGAAAATGTCTAAGAAAATGGATGTCAGATGGCACGGAAGAGCCGGACAGGGTGCTGTTACCGCAGCAAAAACCTTAGCAGAACTAATCTCTCAAGAAGAAGGAGTATATGCTCAAGGTTTTGCTGTGTACGGAGCTGAAAAAAGAGGCGCTCCTGTTATAGCATTTACGAGAGTAAGCGATAAGGTAATCAGAGACCACTCCGAGTATATGGAGCCCGACATTGTTTTACTGCTTGACCCAACCCTGCTTGGGCTTGTCAATGTTAAAGAGGGACTTAAAAAAGACGGAAAAGTTATAGTTAATACGGCTTTCGACAAAGACAGCGTCATTAAGGAACTGGGACTTGAAGGTTACGACGTTTATGTTGTTGATGCCAACAAAATCAGTATGGAAGCAATGGGGAGAGCCATTCCCAATACTCCTATGATTGGAGCATTGGCTAAGGTGACCGGATTGTTTTCAAAAGACGATGTGGTAAGCGGAGTTATTGAGCTGCTGAAGGAGGCAGGAAAATTCCCGCAGAAAGTTATAGACGGAAACAAGAAAGCTATCGAGATGGCTTATGAGGAGGTAAAATAATGTCTGAAAAACTTCTTAACTGGGACGAAGTTTTAATCGGTGGAGCAATAAAAGACCCTGGTAACAGCAAAAGCTATGAGACCGGTTCTTGGAGAGTTGAAAGGCCGGTTTGGAATCCTGAAAGTTGTATTCAATGTATGTTCTGTTGGGTATATTGTCCTGACAGCTCGATTTTAGTTGATGAAAACGGAAAAATGAGCGGAATAGATTATGACCACTGCAAAGGATGCGGAATTTGCGTTGAGCAGTGTCCTACAAAACCGAAATCTCTTGCAATGCTGCTTGAAGCTGACGCAAAAGGTAAAAGTGAAGAAGATTTAAGAAAAGAAGTGTTTTCTAAATAATAGGAGGATACAATGGGAAAAAAAGTAGCGTTAACCGGAAATGAAGCTGCCGCTCACGCAATAAGACAGATTAACCCTGATGTAGTAGCAGCTTTTCCAATAACTCCGTCCACCCCTATTCCTCAAAATGTTGCGCAGTTTATAGCTGACGGGGAAATGGATACGGAGCTTGTTACTGTGGAGTCGGAACACTCTGCAATGAGTGCTTGTGTCGGAGCTGCTGCTGCCGGCGGTCGTGTTATGACTGCAACAAGCGCAAACGGATATGCTTTAATGTGGGAAATTCTATATATAGCTTCAGGTTCAAGGCTGCCCATCGTTATGGCTGTGGCTGCAAGGGCATTGTCAGCACCATTAAATATTCACGGAGACCATTCGGATATTATGGGTGGAAGGGACACCGGTTGGATACAGCTTATTGCCGAAAATTCTCAGGAAACATACGATAACCTCATTCAAGCAATAAAAATAGCCGAGAATAAAGATGTTATGACTCCGGCTTTGGGAGCTTTTGACGGTTTCAATATTTCGCACGCCATAGAGATATGGGAACTTGAAGATGATAATAAGGTAAAAGAGTTTGTGGGTGAATATACTCCTTTGTATCCTCTTCTTAATACAAAAGAACCTGTGACTCACGGCGCTTGGGCTCCGCCTGACTGGTATTTTGAGCATAAAATGAATCAGCTTGAGGGTTTACTTAACGCAAAAGACGTTGTTGTTAAAGTCGGCAAGGAGTTCGGCAGTGCGTTTGGCAGAGAATACGGTCTTTATGAAGCATATAAAATGGACGATGCCGAATATGTCATAGTTGCAATGGGCTCTGTTTGTGGAACCACGAAGGATGTTGTGGATTCTTTAAGAGAAAACGGTGTGAAGGCAGGGTTGCTAAAAATCAGACTCTTCAGACCTTTCCCATATAAGGAACTTGCCGATGCTTTGTCATCTGCTAAGGCAGTCGCTGTTTTGGATAGGGTTTCTCCTGCCGGAGCTCAGGGAGGAGCTTTGTTTACGGAAATCAGAAGCGCCCTTTATGATGCAAACAGCAGGCCTCCTGTTATTAACTATACATACGGACTCGGCGGTAGAGATACTCAACCTCAGCACATAAATTCCGTGTATGACAAGCTTAAAACCATTGCAGAAACAGGTAAGGTGGATAAACAGTTCGATTGCTTAAATTTAAGAGGAACATGGGGGTAAATTATGGCTCTTTTAAATGAATTAGCGAAGAAAAAAGAAGGTCTTGTTAATGGCCATAGATTGTGTCCGGGGTGTACTCACTCGGTTATTATGAGACAGGTTTTGGCTGCTGCCGATACCGATAAATACGATATTGTCGTGGCTGCGGCTACGGGCTGTTTTGAGGTTTCAAGCGGTCTTTATCCTTATACAAGCTGGAATATTCCCTGGATTCACAACGCATTTGAGAATGCGGCAAGCACCATATCAGGTGTTGAGGCTATGTATAGATTGTGGAAGAAAAAAGGAAGAACGGATAAAGATGTAAGATTTATTGCACTAGCAAGTGACGGCGGAACATACGATATAGGTTTGCAGGCTCTCTCAGGCGCAATAGAAAGGGGTCACAGATTCCTTTACATTTGTAACGACAACAACGCTTATCAAAATACGGGTAACCAGCGCTCGAGTGCTACGCCTTTTGGTGCAAGCACAACAACAAGCCCTAACGGAACCGTATTGCAGGGAAAATCTCAGCCGAAGAAGGATATAATGAGCGTTCTTGAAGGACATCATATGCAGTATTTGGCTCAGGCATCTCCGTCAAACTGGAGAGATTTAATGAATAAGGTTAAAAAAGCCCTTGATGTTGACGGACCGACATATTTGAACGTTATAGAGCCTTGTACGACGGGTTGGGGATTTCCTCAGAACAAATCCATAGAAATAGCACAGTTGGCTGTTGATACCTGCGTATGGCCTTTATATGAAATCGAAGAAGGTAAGGTTAAAATAAACTACAAACCTAAAAATAAGCTTCCTGTTGAGGAGTATTTGAAGCCTCAAAAGAGATTTGCCCATCTGTTTAAGAAAGGCAATGAACATCTTATAGAAGAGTTCCAAAAACAGACAGACAGGCATTGGGAGTGGTTGCTCAAAAGAGAAGAATCCGGCGTATCCTATTAAAAATCTCAAAAAGTGCACTTGCCCGGATATCCGTTTATTTTCGGATGTTCGGGCTTTTTTGTTTATATCCTGTTTTCAACCATTCTGCCTTCTTGACAGACTCTATTATTTGGTTATAGTTTGACTATGTATTTTTTCTGGAAGTTTATTTTTTGGCTGGGTTTGTGGTTTTCCATACTTGCAGCCGATTTTATACTCCCCGACATTGTTTTTAATAAGACTTTTAAGACAGTTTCTTTTTATTTGGGAGTTTTGTTTGTTGCATACGGTCTTATATTGAATGCGGTTGCAGGTAAAACGCTTAAAAAATTTGCCCATTTCGATATAAAAAAAGGGATTCAAAAACCTGAGAGGATGCTTGATTTTGGTATTTTTTCTTGTATGCGCCACCCTGCAATGTTCGGGAGTATATTTTTTTCCGTAGGTCTTGCCCTGCTGGGAGGCAAACTTGCAACGATTCTATGGTCGGGATGGGTTAGTTTTATAGCTCTCTATTTCATAAGCGCCGTAGAAGAAAGAGAAACTTTGGAACAGTTCGGGAGTGAATATTGTGAGTTTTTAAAAAACAGGAAACCCTTCAGCTTCTCTCTTTCTTGTCTTTTAAACGGCATCAGATTTCTAAAAAACGAGCCGTCTCAAAGCAACAAAACAAACAAGAATTAGCTTGAAGGGTTAAAAATTTTTAAAAAAACTAAAGAAAACAGTTACTCTTTGGAACTGTTTTCCTCGATTCCTTCAAGCGTATAGCTTTTTATATATTTCTCTATTGTTTTAAGCTCTTCTGCCTCTTTTTTTCTTTCTGAGTCTATGACATCCTCTTTGCCTTCTCTCAACGCTGTTATCTCTTTTTCCATCTCTTCTATTCTATGGAGCAGATATCGAACAACCTTGCCCTCAATATCAGGAATCTTGGTGTGTTCCAAATCCACACCCTCTTTTGTTTTTTCTTTTTTCACGACCTTTGCCGGAATTCCGACAACAGTTGAATTTTCAGGAACCTCTCTGACAACAACGCTGCCGGAGCCTATTTTTGAATTTTTACCTATTGTAAATGCGCCGAGAACCTTTGCTCCTGAGCCTACTACGACATTATCTTCAACGGTGGGATGTCTTTTAACCTTCTTTAGGCTGGTTCCTCCCAAAGTAACGCCTTGATAAAGTGAAACGTTGTTTCCAATCTCTGCTGTTTCTCCGATTACAACGCCCATACCGTGGTCTATAAAAAAGCCTTTACCTATTTTTGCTCCCGGGTGTATTTCTATGCCCGTTAAAAATCGCGCTATGTGAGATAAAAAACGTCCTGCAAATTTAAGGTTCTTTTCCCATAAAAAGTGCGAAACCCTATGAAACCAGATGGCGTGTAAGCCGGGGTAGCAAAAAACAACCTCAGGAATGCTTCTTGCGGCTGGGTCTCGTTCAAAAACCACATCTATATCGTTTTTAATGGTTTCGGCAAGACCGCTTTTTTTAGCAATCAGGTATCCGGCAGAAGCGCCCAAGGCAATCAATGTGACTTTAGTCTCTTTGTGCATTTTTCCACTCCTTTATCAATCTATTTTGTAACTCTATCATTTCATTGTATTTTTCCATAGTCTCGTGCCTATATCCTGCAAGGTGCAAGAAACCGTGAGCTATTAAAAAAAGCGCGTAGTCAAGAATATCTTTATTTGTTTGGTTAGCTTCTCTCTCCATAGTTTCAACCGAAATTATTATATCGCCCAGAATATCACCGTCGTAGCCGTAGAAACTCAGAATATCGGTAGCCTCGTCCTTATCCTTAAACTGTCTGTTAAGATTTTTTATCCTCTCATCATTGGAAAGCAGTATATTCAGCTCCAACTCCTTGTCTATAGACATACTCTCAAACAAAAATTCAACAAAGTTTAATATATATTCCTCTTTTATATAATCCCTGTTTATATCTTTAATTAGTGTTGTTTTCATTTTTTAGTGTTTCCGGGTATTCTATTCTGTGGTGGAAAATGCCTACAAGGACGTTTACGAAACTGTCGGTTATCAGATTCAAATCCCTCAATGTCAGCTCGCACTCGTCAAGCTGTCCGTCAAGGAATATCCTGTTTGTTATCTCTCGTACAAAGTCCTCAAGATGGGATACGGTCGGATTGGAGAGAGTCTTTGAGGCAGCTTCAACCTCATCGGCTATCATAACTATTCCGGCTTCTTTGGTTTGAGGTTTAGGTCCGGGGTATCTGTAGTCCTCCTCTTTGGGTTCTAATCCGTTTTCTTTTGCCTTATTGAAAAAGTATTGTATTAAACTCGTACCGTGGTGCTGCGCTATTATGTCCATAATGTATGCTCCAAGCCTGTGTTTTTTTGCTATCTCCAGACCGTATTTTATGTGATTTTTGATTATTAGTGCGCTGATTGAGGGCTTTAGCTTGTCGTGTGGGTTTATTCCGTTTGTTTGATTTTCAACAAAGTACATAGGATTTTTAATTTTACCTATATCGTGGTAGTATGAGCCGACTTTTGCTATGAGAGAATTTGCCTTAACTTGAGATGCCGCGGCTTCGGCTAAAGACGATACGACAATGCTGTGGTGATATGTGCCGGGCGCTTTAATAGCCAAGTCTTTTAAAAGCGGGTTGTTTAAATTTCCCAATTCAAGCAGTTTTATGTCGGTGGTGATATTGAAAACATACTCGAATATCGGCAAAAGCCCACTGACCATTATAAATGTAAAAATGCCGCCCATAATACCGAAAGACAGGTCGAACAGCAAGGACTTGTTTATTTCGTTCCCGTTAAACATATAAAAGACAAAAATCAGTACAATATTGCTCAACGACATATACAAGCCGGATTTGATTATATCGGCTCTCGTTTTTTCTTTCAGCAGTGCTATGATGCTAATTAAGCTGCCGACAAAAATATAGATTGTCAAATAGGATGTTATGGATGAATTCACTGTAAGCCATGCTGAAACCGACATTAAAATGGATATGACAAATGCCATTTCAAAATCTATCAAAACCGCTGCCATTACAGAAGCAAATGCGAAAGGAATGCCCAACAAAACGGCTGTTTTTGGAAAATCGGGCGATGAAAATACAATGAGGTTTGATATGTAGGAGAATAGTTTAAACATCAATATTTGCAGCAGAATAAGAAATGACGAAATCAGTATAACTGTATTTTCCTTTAATCTTCTAATCCTTTTGGGCTTGGCTATCTTGTATGCTCTGAATAAAAGCAGTGAGATTATTATAAAAATCAGAAACTTGGCGGCAAACTTGAAATAAACGTTCTCTTTTTGCTTTATTGATTTTAGGGCGTTTAATTTAAGATAGTCCGTGGGGGTTATTATATCTCCGCTTCTGACTATTATCTCCCCTCTCGATATTTTAAAAAATACGTGGCTAATCTTTTTTGCCTCTTCCTTTCTTCTCTTGTTTGTTTCGAGGCTGTTAAATGTTACATTGGGGAATATTAAATTCGATATGAAATCCCAGACGGTATTTCTTAAAATGGGGTCGTTTGTGGAATTTTTCAGCTTGTTGTATGCTATTATTTTTGCTCTGGAGATGTCTATAACGTCACCTTTCTCAAGCGTAATCTCGTTTTTGGGATGCCTTATATCTCGTATGATAATTTTTGGGCTTGAGAATTGATAAAGCTGCTTGGTTGATGACACAATATAGTATCCCTCAAGGCTGCTCAAAGCCGTATTGGACAGGTTCAAAATTATGTTTGGTTTATACCTTACAATACGGTTAAACAGAGAGCTGCTCGGCTTAATTTTCAAAATTTTAAAAAATTTATCTTTTGATTTGTCGGGTTTGGATAAATCTATAACGGAAAGGGCTTTTTTTATTCTATCCACGGTATTTTCTATCTGCATGGAATCGTAATCAAAAACCGGAGGGAGTCTGCTTAAAGCCTCTTCAATCTTATTTTTAGTTGCTTCTTTGTCTTCAACGAGCATAGAAACACTTGAGCGTATGGTTTTCGGTGCAACGTCGCCAACCCTTAAATTATAAAATGTTTGAGATGATTTTGGGAAAATCAGAAGAGCTACGGCTATAAAAAAAAGAGCGCTTATTATAAACCTGTTGTCGAAAAAATCGACTATTTTACCTATAATATCAGATATACCCTTTTTTATACCCTTCATTACTCCCACTCTATTGTTGCCGGCGGCTTTGAAGAAATATCATAAACCACTCTGTTCACCCCGTCAACCTCATTGATGATTCTGTTTGAGATATTGTTCATAACCTCATAGGGCAGCTTATACCAGTCAGCCGTCATTCCGTCAACACTTTCTATGACCCTTACTGCAACGACATTGCTGTATGTTCTTTTATCTCCCATAACGCCGACCGTACTTATAGGCAGCAAAACGGCAAAAGCCTGCCAAGTCTTATCATAAAGACCGTTTTTTTCTATCTCCTGTATAACGATTTCGTCAGCTTTTCTTAAAACATTCAGTTTGTCTTTCGTTACATCTCCTATAACCCTGATAGCCAAACCGGGACCGGGAAACGGATGTCTTTTTATAAAACTTTCATCGAGCCCCAATTTTTTGCCCAAAACCCGTACTTCATCTTTGAAAAGCTCTCTCAACGGCTCAATAAGCTTAAATTTTAAATCCTTCGGAAGCCCTCCGACGTTATGGTGGCTTTTTATAACGGCTGAGGGACCTTTAACGGATACGCTTTCTATGACATCGGGGTACAATGTTCCTTGAGCCAGAAATTCTATCTCTTCATACTCTTTGGCTATTTTTCCAAAAACATCTATAAAGGTATGCCCTATTATTTTCCTCTTTTCTTCGGGGTCGATAATGCCTTTTAGTCTGTCCAAAAATAGCTCTGATGCATTCTCATATCTGACATTTACACCGAGTTTTTTGAAGGATTCAATAACATATTCGGCTTCGTTTTGCCTCAAGAGTCCGTTGTTGACAAACACACCTATCAGATTATCACCAATGGCTTTGTGGAGTAAAACGGCAACAACGCTTGAGTCAACACCGCCGGAAATGGCACACAGAACCTTTTTACTTCCTGTTTTATCTTTTATTTCTTTTATGGACTGTTTCATAAAATTTTCCATACTCCACTCTCTTTCTGCCCTGCATATATCCAAAAAGTTGTTGAGAATGTCTCTGCCTTTTTGCGTATGAACAACCTCGGGGTGGAACTGTAAAGCCCAGATTTTCTTTTTTTTGTTTCTTATGACTGCAAAGGGAGAGTTCTTTGTATGCGCAACCCTTTCAAAGCCCTCAGGCAGCTTGTTGATTCTATCTCCATGGCTCATCCATACGTAACTTTCGTTTATATTCTCACCTGCCAGTTTGTCTATTTTATCTATGTATATTTTTGCTCTGCCGTACTCTTTTTTCTCTGCCGGCTCTATACTGCCGCCAAATTTATGTGATATGAGCTGCATACCGTAGCAAATGCCCAAAACAGGCACACCCATATCAAATACATAGTCTTTGGGAATAGGTGCATCTTTGTCGTATATGCTTGAGGGCGATCCGGAAAGAACAATTCCTACAACGTCTTTTTTGTCTATGTCGGCATTGTATGGCACAATCTCGGCATATACGTTCAACTCTCTTATTCTTCTTGCTATAAGCTGCGTATATTGCGAACCGAAATCAAAAATGACTATTTTATCCATTATTTTCACCGCCTACAATACAATCGGCTATAGCAACATCCGGCGACCCGAACGATGATGAAAAATACATCTCATCGGATACATCAACCACCCGCTTCATCATATCGAAAAAATTGTCGGCTAACGTTGCCGCTTTAAAATAGGATACGAGTTCTCCGTTATGCACAAAAAATCCGTTAATTCCAAAAGAAAAGTCCCCACTGATGCTGTTTGCCATATGCAGTCCCATAATTTCGGTTATGAAAAGCCCGTCTATTTTGTTCATAAGTTTTGTTCTCGACATACCTGTATCTGGCACTATGTGAAAATTAAAAGCCCCAACTTTAGGCAGGCTCATCCAAGAGGCTCTTTTTGCGTTAGACGTGTTGGGTATTTTTAGTTTGTTTGACGTATATGTGTTGCTGAGAAAGTTTTTTAAAACACCGTTTTCTACAACAATAACGTCTTTTCTCAAACTGCCTTCGTCGTCTGCTTTCATATTGTTCGGTCGATGTTTAAGGTTTGCAGAATCCTTTATCGTTATTTTATCTGAAAAAACGCTTTCACCTATCCTGTTTTCAAAAGCCGTTGTATGATTTATCACCGAATATGCGTCAAAAACCGGAAAAAAGTGGGCAAGCAGCTGCACGAATACGCTGTTTTCAAGGATAATGCTGTATTTTTTTGTTGAAACGGCTTTAGGATAGAGCTTATCAACAGCCAAAGATGCTCCCTTTTTTGCAATGTAATCAAAATCTATGTTATCAACGGTATCCGCATCCAGGCTGTACCAACCAGCATCTGCTATTTTATCCTTTGCCAAAACACTGACGGATGCCGATATATGTGTTTTGGAATCCTTAACGTATAATCCGTTACTGTTAGCTATCTCAATCTGCTTCTCAAAAACGGAAACCGACGAACCTTTAACGTCAACAATGCGTTTGTCAAACCCCTTTGCAGTTGAATCCATCGAATAAACAATGTCTTTGATTTTCTTTTCATCAAAATCAACTTTTTTTTCATTATTTATATTATATGCATTATCACTTATCATTTCTGCATCAACGGTTTTTGAGAATTTAATCGAGTGCGATATGTCGTTTATGATTCTGTCAAAGTCGTTATCGTTATCGAGAGTTGTATAGACAAAAGCCATTTTGGAATCTTTAATCAATCTTATACCGCAGCCTGTGTCTATGTTTAACCCTTTTGAAAAATCTTTGGAGTTTCGTAGTTCAAACTCCTCGGCTTTTGTTTTTTCCACATATACCTCAACCTTATCGAATTTATCCGAAACTCTTTCTAAAATATCACCGGCTAACACCAATAACCTCCCACGGTTTGGGCAAAAACAGATTTTTGTACAAATCCAAAGCAAATCTGTCTGTCATGCCCGAAATATAATCCGCAACAACTGTTTCGCTGTCTTTTGAAAACTTTTTTTCTATTTTATCCAAATTTTCCATAAAGTAGTCAAATAAATCATTTAAAACCTTTCTGGCTTTTTCTACCTCTTTGGAGACCTTCTTGCAGTAATAGACGTTATCAAACAGGAATGTTCTCAAATCATTTAGAGCTTCCAGCGTTCCACTGTTCATAGTTATAAATTCATAGTTAGCTTCCATCGTACTCTTAACAACACTTTTCACCATTGTAGCAATCCTTTGAGAATGGCTTTGCCCTAATTCATCAGAGATATCTTTGGGTATGTCGCTGTTTTTTATTATTCCTGCTCTTACGGCATCGTCAATGTCGTGATTCACATAAGCTATTATGTCCGCAACACGTACGATTTGACCCTCAAGCGTGGATGCTACAAACGCCCTGTGTTTAGGAATTATGGCTCCTTTACCCTTTGAATGTTTAACTATTCCGTCTCTAACCTGGTCTGTTAAATTCAAACCTTCACCGTCTTTTTCTATCACATCAACGACCCTTAAACTTTGAACCCAATGCTTGAACCCATTTTTTGTTCTTTCGTTTAGCACCTGCTCTCCTGCGTGACCAAACGGTGTGTGACCCAAATCATGACTTAAAGCTATGGCTTCTGTCAATGTTTCGTTCAGTCTCAATGCAACAGCTATTGTTCTTGCAATTTGAGAAACCTCAAGCGTGTGGGTCATTCTTGTTCTGTAGTGGTCGCCTGATGGTGAAAAAAATACCTGAGTTTTATGTTTTAGCCTTCTGAACGACTTACAGTGTATAATTCTATCTCTGTCTCTCATAAATGCCGTTCTTATGTCATCCGGCTCTTCATTTTTCTGCCTTGAGGCATTTTTAGACAAAAAGGCATACTCACAAAGAACGGACTTTTCTATATTTTCCAACCGTTTTCTTATCAGCATAAATCAAGTTCTTTTAGAAATCTGTACCAAAAGAATTTGCCAACCTCATCGGCTAACAATATCTCGGCTTCTTTGTCCACATAGAGCTTCGATTCCGACATCAAATGAAGTATCAAAGCGTCGGGAATGGACAGGTGAAAAGATTTAATATCGTTTGTGCTGTAGTCCTTTATGTTGACCTTTGCTTTATTGTTGTATCCGTCGTTTATGACAACGGAGTCAATATAAAACCCTATTTCCTCAAATAATTTTATCACAAATTCATAAATGCTGTTTTGCGGAACATAGGCATCGGTTAAAAGCAGGGCTATGATACGAGCCTTTTTGTATGTCAAAGGGAAGCGGTATGAATTACCGTATTCATCTTCGCAATACACAAAACATTTATCGTCGTTATCAATATCCACCTCTTTTATATACAGCTTTAACATACGACTTCACCCACCAAAGAATGTTTTAAGGCTTTTGTAATTTTAATATTCACAACATCGCCTGCTTTTATATTATCCTTAAAATCGAAATTGACAACCGTATTCTGCCTGTTTCTTCCAAAAAGCATATCACCCTTCTTTGCTTTTCCCTCAACCAGGACTTCAAAGGTTCTGCCTATATACAACCTGTTTTTTTTCTGAGTAATTTCCGCCTGGAGGTCTTGGAGCTTGTTTAACCGCTTTAATTTAACCGCTTCTTCAACTTGTGGCTCAATGTCTTTAGCCTTCGTTAGGGGTCTTTTGGAGTATTTAAAAGAGAAAGACGTGTCGTATTCCACCTCTTTAACAATCTTCATTGTTTCTTCAAAATCATCTTCTGTTTCTGTGGGAAATCCGACTATTATATCCGTTGTAATCGAGCCGTCCTTGACTATCTCTTTGTATTGATAAACCTTTTCAAGGTATTCCTCTTTTGTATATCCCCTTTTCATAAGCTTTAAAATTCTGTTTGATGCCGATTGCAAAGGCAGGTGAATGTGTTCGCAAACCTTATCTAAATCCCTCATAGCGTTTATCAACTTAAGCGAAAAATCTTTTGGGTGGGATGTTGTGAAGCGTATTCTTTTAAGTCCGTCGATTTTGTTAATCTCATACAGCAAATCAACAAAATCATATCCCAACCTATGACCGTATGAATTAACGTTTTGCCCAAGCAGCATAACCTCTTTTGTGCCGTTATCAACAAGACC
>WGCD01000131.1 GCA_015493995.1 Desulfurellaceae bacterium | reverse complement strand
CGATTATAGACGGATGCGTTTTTCTGGATTTGTTTGCCGGTGTCGGTTCTGTAGGAATTGAGGCTCTCTCAAGAGGAGCAAAAGAGGCTATCTTTGTGGATCACTCCTTCAGAAGCATAAAAATGATAAAAGAGAATATAAGTTTATCTGGTTGTGAGGAAAGGTCTGTTGTTGTAAAATCTGATGCTGCAAATTTTGTGGGCAATAAAGATATTATGAAAAGAGTCGATATCGTTTATATGGATGCTCCTTATGGATACGATATATCGGATTTGCTTGAAAAACTTTTTTTAAACGTGAACAGAAATGCTATAATATGCGTTGAGCACAGCAGTAAAAAAAAGCTTAGTGAAAAAATCGGAGAGTTTTCAAACATCAAAAGAAGAAAAATAGGTAAAAATATTCTGGATTATTTTGGAGTTGTAGATGTGTAAAGTAGCTATTGTTCCAGGAACGTTTGACCCGATTACGAATGGCCACATAGATATAATAAAAAGGTCAAAAAAAATTTTCGATAGTGTTATTGTGGCTGTTGCAATCAATAGCGGTAAGAATCCTATGTTTAATTTTCACGAAAGAATTTCCCTTACAAAGGAGGTTATTGATTCCGACAGTGAGCTTGAGGGAGTTGTAGTTGAAGGTGTTCAAGGTTTGCTTGTTGATTTTGCAAAAAGAAAAAATGCTAAGGTTATTGTCAGGGGATTAAGAGCCGTTTCTGATTTTGAGTATGAACTGCAGATGGCTTTTATGAACAGACGCCTCGATAGTGATATAGAGATGATGTATATGATGCCTTACATAAAATACTCTTTTTTAAGCTCATCCATTGTTAAGGACGTTTTTATTAATGGTGGAGATATCAGCCAGTTTGTGCCTGAAATCGTGATTAAGCATATGAGAGAAAAATTTTCAGACAAAGGAGTTTTGGTAAAATGAGCAAGGACAAGTTGAATTATCGTATCGGCTTGATTGAGCCGTCTATGACGCAGGGGATAAGTGCTAAAGCAAAAGATATGTGTGCATCCGGTATTGATGTTTTAACGTTTTCTGCGGGAGAGCCCGATTTTGATACACCGGAAAACATTAAGAAAGCGGCAATAAAGGCAATAGAGGAAGGTTTCACAAAATATACGGCAGCAGGAGGCATTAATGAGTTAAAAGATGCAATAATAGCCAAAGAAAAAAGAAAAAACAGTCTTAACTACAAACGTTCTGAGGTTTGTGTTTCCGTAGGAGCCAAGCACTCTTTGTATAATATCTGCTCTGTTATGCTTGAAAAAGGAGACGAAGTTATCATACCGGCTCCGTATTGGGTTACCTATGAGGCAATAGTGAAAATTAACGAGGCAACGCCTGTTATTGTTAAAACCAAAGAGGAAGATAACTTTGTCTTGGATAAGCACGAGTTGGAGAAAGCCGTAACTAAAAATACCAAGATGATTTTTTTGAACAACCCTTCAAATCCCACAGGTGCAACATACGAGAAAGAGAATTTGCAGTTTATTGCCGAGTTAGCCGAAAAGCACAATATATGGATAGTATCAGACGAGATATACGAGGATATAGTTTTCGACGGTTACGAACCTGTTAGTATTGCAACATTGTCTGAATATGCAAAAGAAAAAACCTTAATCGTAAATGGTATGAGCAAGTCGTACGCTATGACCGGTTGGAGGATAGGCTATACCTGCGGAGATGCCGAAATCATATCGGCTATGACGAAATTGCAGTCTCAAAGCACATCGAACCCCACATCCATTGCTCAAATAGCTGCCGTTGAGGCTTTGAACGGCTCCCAAGACAGTGTTGCTATGATGAGAGAAAAGTTTGAAGAAAGAAGGGATTATATAGTTAAAGCCTTGAATGAAATAGATAAAATAAGCTGTGTTAATCCCAAAGGGGCATTTTATGTTTTCCCGAATGTATCAAGATATTACGGAAAGGAATATAATGGCAGAAAAATAAACAACTCTATGGATTTTTCTATGGTTTTGTTGGAAGAAGCTAATGTAGCTGTTGTTCCGGGCATTGCATTCGGAGACGATGATTTTGTGAGAATCTCTTATGCTACGGATTTGGATACCATTAAAAGGGGAATGCAAGCATTAAAAGAGTTTTTAAACGCTTTGAAATAATTTATGGCTGAAGAGGAAAAAGACGAACAGGTCATAGTAATAGAGGATTTGGAAGAAGAGGTCGAAGGAGATACGCAAGAAGAACCTCAAAAAGAAACGAAAGCAGAATCAAAATCGGAGGCAGAAGCAGAAGAAAGTGAAGAGGAACAGCTTCCGCCTCCTTCTTCAAAAAAACGCCTGATTTTTATAGTTTTAACAGCTTCCATAGTTGTCGTTCTTGCACTGTTGCTGTTTTTTGTATTCCATTCCAAAAAAAAGCAACCTAAAAAACCGGTTAGTCATAAGGAAAAGGTTGTTAAAAAGAAGAAGGCTGTTGAGCATAAAGTTATTAAGAAAAAAGCAGTTGAACAAAAAGTAAAGAATATTCCGTATAATCCAGCCGTTGACGTTCACTTTATAAGTGCAATGAGGCTGCAGGAAAAGGGAAACTATAAAGCCGCAATAAACGAGCTCAAGCAGGCAAGTATCGATTTGTATCTGTCGTACTACGGCATTGGTTACATATACTTAAAAATGGGAGATGTTAAAAAAGCTAAGGAGTATTTGATAGATAAAACCAAGCAGTACCTTAAACTTACGATTGAAAACAACCCCGATTATATAGCTGGATACGTGAATCTGTTCAGGGTTTATATGTCCGATGGCGAATACGATAATGCCAAAAAGATTATAGATATCCTTGCCTTGAAAAAGATAGATAATAAAGAGCTGTCTTTGATGAAGGTTTATTACGATTTTATAGTAAATAACAAAGTTGACGAAGCGTTGGATATGGCGGATGAATACCCGAATTTTCCTCTGCTTAACGGTTTGGTCGGCGGTGTATTTTTAAAGCAGGGATTGATTGACAAAGCCTGTTACTATTTTGATAAGGCATTAAAAACATCGTTTATGGGAAGTGTGTATTACAACAAAATGTTGTCCGAGGTTGCTGAGGGCAAGTATCGCAAGGCAACAGATTTAATACCCAAAACGTACTATATGGATTTTAGCAAAATAAAATGCAAGAATTACCTGTCGTTTTTTCTGCTTCTGCATTCGCATAAATTCAAAGCCGCATACTCTTTTTTGCAGCTTAACAAAAAATACTATCCTCAATGCTATTCCCATTTTAAAATAATACCTGTCGTCTCTTCCGATTTGACGACAAAATCGCTTTTTATAAGAAGAAATATAAACTATATGTTTACAGCCGAACTTCTCAATATGTATATGAAACCGATTAAGTTTCTTATCAAGGGCGCTGCTGGCAGTATAAAACTCGGCAACCTCTATGAGAGTCTTGGTCTGCCTAATCGCGCCAAAATCAGTTATCAGAATACGGCGGCTTTTGCACAAGCTTTGCTGTTATCGGAGAGGGCTGTTAAATTTTATGCTGCCAGAAACGTTAAAGGAGCGCTTGTGTACTACGAAAAAGCCCTCAAAAAGGTTAATACCAGCCCGATACTTTTGTATAACGTTGCCATTATGTATATGAAGCTGCATAACTTGAAAGACTCATACAAGATTTTTATGCAGCTAAACAGTGCGTACCCTGATTTTCCCTTGCCGTATCTCGGGCTGTTTATCATTAAAGAGTTGAGGGGTGACCATAAGGACGCATTGAACAATTTGAGCGATTTTCTAATTAAATTTAAATCCCTCGGTGTTTTAAGCAAAAATATGAATGATTTGGGGTTTTTGGTTAATTTTATCCAAAACGGGCAAGTCGGTAAGTATAACGCTCTTGATTCTACGGTAAAACGTCTTTTTTTGGTTATAAAAGCTGCTGTTGATAGCGATTTTTCTCTTTTAAGTTTGGAGGGTGGGTTTATAAACAACCTCGGCATAGATATGAACAGTTTTTCAGAAACTTCTATTCTTGAATATCTGTATAAAAAATATCCGACGGATTACATCAAAAGAACCATATCGGACTACTATCTTATGAAAGGGCGTTATGAAGATGCGTACAGGTCGCTGTTCGGCATTGTGCAATATACAGCAACGGACTATTATAAGCTCGGTATTGCTTATTTAATGGACGGATACCCCGATGTAGCCGACAACTTTTTTACAAAATCCATACTTTTGGGCGATAATGTGTATAACGCCTATATGGCGAAAGTAATTTTACAGGCACAATCCGGCGATTTTAAAGGCGTTGTTTACTACCTAAAGCTCATACTGAAAAAGGAAAGAGTTTGGCTCAATACTAATGTATTTTTATCTTTTGATATAAAGCTTGTGTCTTAAAAACGATGTTGAAAAAAGTTTTGAAAATCATATCCTTGTTTATTCTTTCCGTACTGTTTGTGGCTTTTTTAGTCGGTTCGTTGTATTTTGCTTCGGTATTTATGAGTGCCAAGAAGGATTTTAACAAGGTTGTTTCAGTTAATATTTTGCCTGTACCAACTAAGGTTTATTCATCCGATGGTAAACTGATAGGCAGCTTCGGCCTTCAAAACAGGATTCCCGTAAAATTAAAAGATATATCTATGAATATGAAATATGCAATTTTGGCTAGTGAAGATGCCCGCTTCTACGACCACGGGGCTATTGACTTGGTCAGTATGTTCAGGGCTTTGATTGCCGATATAGTCCATAAGAAAATAGTGCAGGGCGGCAGCACCATAACGCAGCAGCTTGTTAAAAATATATATCTGACGCCTTCAAAAACCATAACAAGAAAACTCAAAGAGGTCATTTTAGCATACAGGCTTGAGAAAAA
Organism: Desulfurellaceae bacterium; assembly: GCA_015493995.1. Lineage (GTDB taxonomy): Bacteria > Campylobacterota_A > Desulfurellia > Desulfurellales > Hippeaceae > S144-51. The sequence goes on along the minus strand of WGCD01000131.1, from coordinate 11,174 downwards.
ATTAACCAAAAACCAAATATTGGAGCTATACCTTAATACGGTTTATTTCGGAGCGGGGGCGTGGGGTATAGAATCGGCGGCAAGAACCTATTTTGACACACACGCAAAGGATTTAACAATCCCGCAGAGCGCTCTTTTGGCTGGTTTGGTTAAAGCGCCGAGTGCCTACAACCCTTATAAGCATCCCGAAGATGCGAAAAGAAGGATGATTTATGTCCTAAAAAGAATGTACGACAATCACTTCATAACCTTTGAACAGTACAAGAAGGCTATGAACAGCAAGATAGTGCTGAAAAAGCAGAGTGCAAATTTTTTCGGCCTTATCGTAGCGCCCTATTTTACCGATTATGTAAGAAATTGGCTTATAGACAAATACGGCGAAGATATTGTTTATACAAGCGGTTTAAAGGTTTATACAACACTTGATACGAGATTGCAAAGGTATGCCTTTATTGCAGTTAAAACGGGAGTGCTGAGGCTGAAAAAACGATATGACGGACTCCAAAGCGCACTTCTGGCTATGGATCCTAAAACCGGATATATCAAAGCTATGGTGGGCGGGTTTAGTTATGAAAAAAGCCAGTTTAACAGGGCTTTGCAGGCAGAAAGACAGCCGGGCTCATCTTTTAAGCCGTTTATCTATTTAACAGCCATAAGTCAGGGATATATGCCGACTGATACGGTCAAAGATGAACCTGAGGTTTTCAGATTCAACGGCAAGGAGTGGAGACCTCAAAACTATGAAGGAACGTTTCACGGAACAGTCAGTCTTATGTATGCTCTGGTTCACTCCGTCAACGTGGCGACCATCAATCTTTTAAATGCCGTAGGAGTAGAAAATGTCATTAAAACAGCAAAACGTCTCGGTATTCAAGAGAAAATACCTCACAACCTATCTATTGCTCTTGGTTCTTTGTCCGTTAGGCTTATAGAGATGGTCAGGGCTTATGCATCGTTTGACAATTACGGTCTTTTACCCAAGCCTATTTTTATAACAAGGGTTGTGAACAGATACGGAAAGGTTATATATGATAATGAGCCTCAATTAAAAAGGGTTGCCAACACCATCGATGCCTTTATTTTAACCGGAATGTTAAAAAACGTAATAGGCTACGGAACGGGCAGAAAGGCGAGAGTAATCGGAAGACCTTTAGCCGGAAAAACAGGCACCACAAACGACTATAAAGATGCGTGGTTTATAGGATTTTCTCCGAATTTGGTTTGCGGCGTTTGGGTTGGCTACGACAATAACAGAACCATTTTTAGAGGAGCAACCGGCGCAAGGGCTGCACTGCCTATCTGGATAACGTTTATGAAAAATGCTCTTAGCGGTACACCAATAAAGACCTTTCCAATACCTGATGGGGTTACAAAAAAGGTTATAGAAAGCTTAGGTCCGCCTGAAAACCCCGATGAGTTAAACAAAAAACCCACCATTCAAAATTTGTATGAACAATATTTCCAATGAAATAAGGTTAAAAATAGATGATATTCGATATGTCGGTTTGCGTATAGATACCGTTTTATCCGAGATGACGGATATGCCGAGAAACAGGATTCAAAATTACATCAAAGAGCAGTTTATCAAGCTCAACGGTTCTAATGTTAAAAAAAACTACAAACTCAAATTAAACGATATTGTTTCAGTCGATATCCCTGAAGTTGAAAGCGACGAAATAGAAGCAAACGATGCCGATATAGAGATACTTTATGAAGATGACCATATTGTTGTTGTCGATAAACCGGCTTTCCTTGTCGTTCACCCCGGCGCTGCGAAGGAGAGCGTTAGCGTTGTGTCAGCCTTAAAATTCAGAAGCATCAAACTTTCAAAAGTTGGCGCACCTCTAAGACCGGGTGTTGTTCACAGGATAGATAAAGATACCAGCGGTGTAATAGTGTTGGCAAAGACAGACAAAATGCATTTTCTTCTTGCAAAACAATTTTTTTCACATACCATAGATAGAAGGTATATCGGAGTTGTGTACGGTAATATGAATCAAAAAGAGGGAATTATAGATAAGCCCATAGCAAGGCATCGCGTTAGAAGAAAGGAGTTCTGCGTTGCAGAGAAAGGTAAAAGTGCAAAAACACAATACAAAGTCATTAAGAGGTTAAACGGAATGGATGTTGTGTTGTTTAAACTGTTTACAGGAAGAACGCATCAGATAAGGGTGCATATGAAGTATATGAATCACCCGTTGGTTGGAGATAGGGTTTATCATAAAAAGAAGGAAGAAAGAATAAAAAGGCAGGCGCTTCATGCTTTCTATCTAAGATTTAAGCACCCTATAAACAACTCTGTGATGCGTTTTTATTCAAAATTGCCGGATGATATTATTAAAATTATAAAAGACGGAGGTTGAAATGAAAAAATTTTTTATGTTTCTTGCTGTTTTGGTATTTATGACATCCTGCTCAACTTTTCAGACACAAAAAACTGTTATAACTTCACTTCCCGTTGTTCAAAACTTCAGCGCACAGGGTGGTATAAGAAGCGTTAATCTCTCCTGGTCAGCCGTTAAAGACCCTCGCGTTGAGGGTTATATTATCTACAGAGCTCCAAGTTCAAGCGGTCCTTTTAAGGAGTTGGCAACAATTAAAGACAGATTTAAAACCTCTTATCTCGATATCGGCGGTTTCTTAAAACACCTCGGAGACAATATGGACTATTTTTATAAAATTGTGGCTTATAGCAAGCAGGGAGTAGGTCCGTCAAGTCCTGTTGTTGTCGGACATACGGCTCCACCTCCGAAATCGCCAACAAAAATAACGGCTCAAAGCGGACTTCCGAGAATGGTTGCTATAAAGTGGGAGCCTGTCAGCGATAAAAGTGTTATAGCATATAATGTCTATAGAAGCCTTTCGCCGAAGGGTCCGTTTAAAAAAATAGGACACGTGTCTGGGCATTTGAATAATTTTTATGTGGATAAAAATCTAAAAGACGGCTCTACGTATTACTATTCGGTTACATCTGTAAACTACGACGGGGTTGAAGGAGACATACTTGCCTATGCAAAAGCTACGACAAAATTTAAGCCGCTTGCTCCGAGAAATATATCAGGGCAAACTGCAGGTGCAGGGAAACTGCTTATTAGCTGGTGGCCCAGCCTAAACGCTGATGTTGTTAAATATAGAATCTATAGAGGTACAGACCCAGATTCCCTATCTTTAGTCGGAGAGGTAAACTCCTCAAAACTAACCTATCTGGATAGCGGATTGGCGCCGGGGACAACATACTACTACAAGGTGAATGCCGTTGACAAAGACGGGATAGAGAGCGATTCAAAAGAGATTAAAGCAGTAAAAACAAAGCCGCTGCCTCTTCCGCCAAAAGGCATAAAGGTTAGTCAATTAAGTGACGGTTCCGTTTTAATCAGTTGGGATAAGGGCTCACCCGATACGGTTTCTTATGAGGTATTCAGAAGATATTACCTTATTCTTACAAAAAAGATAGCCGATACAAATAAAACTCAATATATAGATAGCAGCGTATCGCCAAACACAACCTATTATTATTGGGTTAAGTCTGTTGATAAATATGGACAGGAGAGCAAATCTTCTCCTGTTGTCAGCATAAAAACTCAATAAGATGTTCACAAAGCTCAAAAGCGCAATAGTTGTCGGTATAGAGGCTTTTGATGTTGATGTAGAGATAGATGCCGCAAGGGGTTTGCCGTCGATAAATATAATAGGATTGGCACAAGGGGCGGCAAAGGAGAGTAAAGATAGAGCCCTGCATGCTTTGGCTAACAGCTCCGTTAAGCTGCCGCCCAAAAAGATTACCATCAATCTTGCACCGGCAGATTTGAAGAAAATAGGTTCATATTTTGATTTACCCATAGCGTTGGGATTGGCTCATATTTCTGGGGTAAGTATTCCTTCTTTTGACAGGTATGTATTTGCAGCCGAGCTGTCCCTTGATGGACGCCTAAAATCGACAAAGGGCATTTTCCCCATAGGTGTTTTTGCAAAAAAGAACAATCTTAAATTGATAGTGAGCAAAGAGAATGAAAAAGAGGGTGCAATTAGCGGTGCGGAAACCTACGGATTTTCAACTTTTCTTGAGGTTATAAACTTTTTAAACGGCACCTTGGAACAAGAAAAGGCGTCAGGAGACACCGGTTTATCTTTTAATAAAAACAGCTTATATGATGTTGATTTTTCGGATATAAAGGGGCAAGCCAAAGTTAAAAGAGCTGCACTGATTTCCGTTTCGGGTTTTCATAATATGCTGCTGATAGGCTCGCCGGGTGTCGGTAAAAGTATGATAGCAAAACGCTTACCTACAATTATGCCTGATATGACAGAAAGTGAGATTCTTGAAACTACGAAGATTTACAGTGTTATGGGTTTGCTCGATAAAGACAGCCCTATTATGCTGAAAAGACCATTTAGGTCTCCTCACAGCACGTCAAGCGACGTTAGTATGATTGGCGGTGGAATCAATGCTATGCCAGGTGAAATTACACTTGCACATAACGGTATTTTGTTTCTTGATGAGTTTCCGGAGTTTAGGCGTAATGTTATCGAGGTGTTGAGGCAGCCTATGGAAGACGGGAAGATAACCGTTTCAAGGGCTGCAAATAAGGTTACATATCCTTCAAAATTTATGCTTGTTGCGGCTATGAATCCCTGCAAGTGCGGCTATTACGGTTCCAAAAGAAAAACCTGCTCTTGTACGATAGCTCAAATTAAGCAGTACCGCTCAAAGATATCAGGACCTATTCTTGATAGGATTGATATACAGGTAAGTGTTCCTGAGGTTGATTATGAGGATTTAAGCTCAGAAAGTCAAAGCGATACCTCTTCTTCTAAAATGAGAGAAAAAGTTGAGCTGGCTTTTGATATACAAAAAAGCAGGTTCAAAAACTCACCTATAAACCATAATGCTCAGATGAACGAAAGGCAGCTTAGGCAGTTTTGCAAACTCGATGATGAATCCAACACAATTTTGAAATTGGCTGTTGAGCGTTTCGCATTTTCTGCAAGGAGTTATTCTAAAATATTAAAAATCGCAAGAACCATAGCTGATATTGAAGACTTTGACGATATTAAGCCAACCCATATCAAAGAGGCTATATCTTATCGTGTATTGGACTGGGAGATATAAAAGCAGACTATTTTATCAGGGCAATTGATGCAACTAACATAGATACTCCGAAAAAGGCAAGCACAATGGACGATACGATATTTATAACTTTAAAAGCCTTTGATGCTATGAGATTTTTAGACTTATGAACGGCGAATGGCATCATCGTTATCCATAGGGTTATTGCAAAGATTAAGCCTAAAACCGTAAATATCGGGTTAAGCCCGTTTGTTGCCACATAGGTTGCAACACTGAGCCAAAAACCTATGGTATAGGGATTTAGAAGCGTTAGGGAGTATCCTTTGAAATAAGAACCCACGATGTCTTTTGGGTAAGTTTGAGAGTTTGAAATCTCAGGCTGTATGTTTCTGTTTTTAAAGATGCCGTATGATAAATATATCAAAAAAATACTACCCATAATACCCATAACAACCAGAATATTGTGACTTTTTTGTATTTTGCTTAATAGCCCGAGCAGTATTAGGGATAGGTAGGTTAAATCGGCACTCATTGCGCCTAATCCTATGAATACGGCATTTTTGTATGATGCGAGAGCTTCGTTTATTATAAGTATGTTTATCGGACCTATGGGTATTGCTGCGCCTATTCCTAAGAAAAATCCTTCTATTAAAGAATTTATCATTTTCAACTCCCTTTAAAAGTCATCGTATTATACGAATTGATTGTAAAAATGAAAGAGTCGGTTTATATAAACTAAAGCTGTTTTTTCCTGCGCCATACGATTGCATGATATGACATATTGTAAGCCAGTATAAATAGAAAGATAAACAGCAGGGATATAGATGTTCTGTGTTTGAAAAAGAAAGTTCCAATTTGAAAAGGAATAAGAGAAATGAGAATGAATATTGTTGTTTTGTAATTGGATTTTGTTATCTTCCTGTAAAATATACTGTGAAAATGCATTTTGTCGGGGTACATAGCGGGTAAACCACTTAGAAATTTTCGCCTGTAAAAAGAGAAAATAACCTCCCAGACCGGATATATCATTACGGCAAGACAAAACCAGGGAGAGATTCTGCCGGGATGTCTTGAAACCAGAAAAACAGATAGCTCAGCAAGCATAAAACCCAAAAAATATGCGCCTCCGTCGCCCAAAAATATTTTGCCAAAAGGAAAGTTCAGAACAAAAAATCCGAACGTTGAAAAAAAGAGGGTTAAAGATATTTCAAACAAAATCTTATCGTGAAGCTGATATGAAGCAGCGGCAAAAACAAACAATGCCATTAACGAAAACCCGCTGGCAAGCCCGTTGAAACCGTCTATTATGTTTATGGAGTTTGTAACGCCTGCGACTGCAAAAACAGTAAATAAAAATGCAACAACATAGGGAAGGTGTGTTAATGGTACAAAACCGAGAGTTTTAAGTAGCGTGCCTGTTAAAACAATAACCAAAACAGCCGAAATAAATGCAAGCAGTAACCTTATTTTAGGGCTTACTTTGAAGGATGAGTCCTCCAAAAAACCTCCTATCAATATCGGAATGGATGCAGCGACAAGCTCCAAAGCAAGTCTGTTTGCAAAAAAGAAAGAGCCTACTAAAAAAGCAAACACTATAGCAAAGCCTCCTATTCTCGGTGTATCGTTTTTATGGAATCTCTGCGGCTTGCCCGAATCGCCTCTATCTAAAAATAAACCTTTGCTTTTTGCCAGATTTATTAAAAAAAAGCATATAACAATGGAGATGTAAAATACAAGTATCGAGACAGTTACAAACGGACTCATAAATAAAGTGTATTACTTTGAAAAAATTATGTCAAAAAGTTGTTAATGAAAACGGATAGAGTAACTTGAGTGGATTTTACATATTCAAAATGCCTTCTTTTGAGAAATAGAGCGTGTGATAAATGCAATTTTTATGACTTTTAATTTTTAAAGTTTATATAGACATACATAGCTTTTTGTAGTAGCATTATAAAAACTGATTTTTAGGGGGAGGTGTTGCTATGAAAATGGCATTGTCGCTCGTTTTTGTCGTTTTTATGGCGGTGAGTTCATTTGGTATGGATGTTCAATCTATACAATGCGGACTTGGGGTTAAGAACAGGCAAATTCTTAAAAAAAGCGATAACTTTAAGGTGGGGGAGGTTATATATTGTCTAAGCGATGTGAGAAATGTTAAAAAGAACACGTTTATAATACACAGATGGGTGTATAATGACACCTATTACGATATAAAGCTGAATGTAAAGCCGTATAATCGTTTTAGGACATGGTCTTACAAGACGGCAAGGAATCCCGGTGTATGGAAAATCGAGGTGTTGGATTCCAACGGCAAGTTGCTCGGAGAAAAAATATTTGTTGTTAAGCAGAAAGGGGAATGATTTTTATGGGCATGGCAGTTTCTCAGAAGATATTGGCTAACAAGAGTAAAAAAGATAGAGTTGATTTTGGTGAGATAGTTCTTGCGGATGTCGATTTGGCTTTTGCAAATGATATAACAGCTCCCATTTCGGTTGATTTTGTGAAAAAACTGGGCGTTGATGTATTTGATAAGGATAAAATAGCACTTATACCTGACCATTTTACCCCCAACAAAGATATTAGCTCTGCCAATCAATGCAAGGTTATGAGGGATTTTGTTAAGGAGAAGGATATACCTAACTACTGGGAAAGCGGGGAGGTTGGCATTGAACACGCTCTTTTGCCGGAACAGGGATATGTTAAACCCGGCATGTTAATTGTAGGTGCCGATTCCCACACCTGCACTCACGGTGCTCTCGGTGCCTTTGCAACCGGTATGGGTTCTACCGATGTAGGGTTTGCCTTTGCAACAGGGAAATCCTGGTTTAGAGTTCCGGAATCAATTAAATTTGTATATAACGGGAAAAGAAACAGGTGGGTCGGCGGCAAAGACCTGATTTTATACACAATAGGTAAGATAGGGGTTGCCGGGGCTTTGTATAAATCTATGGAATTTAGTGGTGATGCAATTAGAGAACTGCCTATGGAAGACAGGTTGACAATGTGTAATATGGCTATAGAAGCGGGCGGCAAAAACGGTATCATAGAGCCTGATGATGTGACATTCGAATATTTAAGTGAGCGCGGGGTTTTAAAAGATAGTTATGAGGTCTTTAAGAGCGACGAGGATGCAGATTACAGTGATATTGTAGAAATAGATGTTAATGAAATAGAGCCTCAGGTTGCTTTGCCGCATTTACCCGAGAATGCCAAGGGAATAAGCCAAATCGGTGAGGATATTAAAATAGACCAGGCGTTTATAGGCTCTTGCACAAACGGCAGGATTACGGATTTAAGGATAGCTGCCGAAATCTTAAAGAACAATAAAGTTGCCAAATATGTCAGACTTATAGTAATACCCGCAACGGTTGATGTTTATAAACAGGCTATGAAAGAGGGTCTTTTTGATATATTTCTTGAGGCAGGGGCTGTTGTTTCTACGCCTACCTGCGGCCCGTGCTTGGGAGGATATATGGGTATTTTGGCAGACGGTGAGGTTGCGATTTCGACATCAAACAGAAATTTCGTTGGCAGAATGGGTTCAAAGAAATCTTTTATCTATCTCTCTTCGCCGGCTGTTGCGGCTGCCAGCGCCATTGCAGGTAAAATTATTTCTCCAGATGAGGTGATAAGATGAAGTTTAGCGGAAGAGCTTGGGTTTATGGTGATAATGTTGATACGGATGTGATTATTCCTGCAAGATACCTAAATACGTCTGATGCCTCTGAGCTTGCAAAACACTGTATGGAAGACATAGACGAAAATTTTGTGAAGAAGATAAAAAAAGGCGATATGATTGTAGCTGGGTATAATTTCGGAAGCGGTTCAAGTAGAGAACACGCTCCCATTGCGATTAAAGCAAGCGGTGTTTCCTGTGTTATAGCCAAAAGTTTTGCAAGAATTTTTTATAGAAATTCGTTTAATATGGGTTTGCCAATTTTTGAAAGCAGCGATGCTGCGGACGATATAAAAGACGCAGATGAAATAGAGGTTGATGCAGATAGGGGTGTGATAAAAAATCTGACTACCGGGAAAATCTATAAAGCTACACCCATACCGGAATTTATGCAGGAGCTTATAAACGCCGGCGGTTTGTTCGGATATGCGAAAGAGTTGTTAAATAAATAAAATTTCGGAGGATATGTGATGGCAAGTTATAAAATAGCGGTTATGGAAGGTGACGGGATTGGTCCTGAAATAGTTGCCGAGGGTTTAAAGGTTTTAGATGAAATATCCATCAAATTTAATCATAGGTTTGAATATGAGAAGGTTTATGTAGGCGGGTGTGCTATAGATAAATTCGGCGAACCGTTGCCTCAGTCTCAGGTTGAGAAAATATTGAAGTGCGATGCTCTGTTTTTCGGCTCGGTTGGAGGTCCGAAATGGGATAATCTCCCTCAAAAACAGAAGCCCGAAACCGGGTTGTTGGGTATAAGGAAAGCACTTGGGGCATTTGCAAACCTCAGACCTGCAAAAGTTTTTGACGAACTGATTGATGCAAGCACCTTGAAGCCGGAGGTAATAAAAGGTATAGACATTCTTGTGGTTAGGGAACTGACGGGAGGTATTTATTTCGGACAGCCAAAGGGTGTTTTTGAGGAAGACGGTAGGAAAAAAGGCGTTAATACCATGGTTTATTATGAAGATGAGGTAAGAAGAATCGTTAAACTAGCCTTCGATATAGCAAGAACAAGAAGAAAAAATCTGACAAGTGTTGATAAGGCTAATGTTTTGGATGTGTCTCAGTTTTGGAGGGATATAGTCAACGATGTTGCAAAGCAGTACCCTGATGTTGAGTATAATCACCTTCTTGTAGATAATGCGTCTATGCAGCTGGTAAGAGACCCTAAGCAGTTTGATGTAATAGTAACCTCAAACATTTTCGGAGATATTTTATCGGATGAAGCCAGTATGTTGACCGGTTCCATAGGTATGCTTGCAAGCGCATCGATAGGCGGAAAAGTCGGTATGTTTGAGCCTATTCACGGTTCTGCTCCCGATATTGTAGGTCTTGGAATTGCAAACCCAATAGCTCAAATAGAATCAGCCGCCATGATGCTGAAATACGGATTAAATTTGCATAACGAAGCAGAGGCTATAGAAAAATCTGTGGATTTGGTTTTAAAAATGGGATACAGAACGCCAGATATTATGAGCGAAGGAAAGAAGAAGGTTAATACCAACCAAATGGGTGATTTAATAGCTAAAGCAATAGGTGATGTAATATGATTGTAGGCATTATATCCGATACGCACGACAATATACCTGCAATAGAAAGCGCCGTGGAACTTTGTAATGACAGAGACGTTGATTTTGTGATTCACCTTGGAGATATAGTTTCGCCTTTCTGTTTTGATACGTTTGATAAGCTCAAAATGGATTTTGTCGGTGTATTCGGCAATAACGACGGTGAGTGGCTATACTTAGAGGAGAAAGCAAGAAACAGGCTCTATAAGCCACCTTATGAACTGAACTTGGATGGCAAAAGCTTTGTTTTACTGCACGAACCTTTCGGTATAGAAAAGTTGGCAAATGAATATGATTACTGCTTATACGGTCATCTGCACAAAATAGATATAAGAAAAACAAAAAGAGGATATATTATAAATCCGGGAGAGTTATGCGGATATCTGACGGGAAAAAGAACGCTGGTCATGCTGGATACGACAAAAGACGAAGCGGAGTTGATAACTGTCTGAAATTTAAAAGCGTTATTTTTGACAACAGTTACGATAGCTCTCCAACAAGATTGCCCCTGCCGCAGATTGCCTTTTGCGGAAGAAGCAATGTGGGGAAGTCATCTTTGATTAACGCTGTTTTGTCGAGAAAAATAGCTTATATAAGCAAAAATCCCGGTAAAACCGTTTTAATAAATACATTTTTGGTAAACGAAAATTTCTATCTCGTTGACTTACCGGGATATGGTTATGCCAGACGCTCCAAAGAGATGCGCAACAGGTGGAAACAAATCATAGAGGAGTATTTACATTTTTCCAATATGCTTTTTCATATATTTGTTTTAATCGATGCAAGACATATGCCGTTAAAAAGCGATATGGAATTTATAAGATGGCTTAAATTCTACGATAAAAGCTTTAGTGTG
>WGCD01000130.1 GCA_015493995.1 Desulfurellaceae bacterium | reverse complement strand
CCTTCCTTATATCATTATCGTCGTTTAAAATTATTTGATTGTTTTTTAGGTTAAATACATCCCTCAAGTAAAACTCCTAATTTAATTTTATCTTAAAAAATGAAAAATCAGCCAATTCAACAACAAGCATTTCGTTTATGAGCTTTGGCTTTCCCAAAATATTATTTACAACCTCATAAGCCATAAGGCTTCCAACAACAAATACGCTCGGTGTGGAAACAGCAATGGTTCTATTTTTATTTAAACCCTGTATATTGGAGTAAATGTCACTTAACTTTTGGGTTTTACCCTTAATAATTGTTGTAATTTGACCGTAATCGTTTTCAACACCACCATGAACAAGAAACAGGTTTTTTCCTATGCAATTCTCAAGAGCAAAGCGACTTTCGTAGTTGTCAAGGCAGTCTGCCACACCGTCAACTTCCGACAGCATATCTTTCTGGCAATCGGCTTTTATATCGATAAATGCGGTTTTGATTTTGCAGACATCGGTCTTTTTTGAAAGAGAGACTTTTGCTGCATCAACCTTTTTTTGCCCTATATCCTCAACATTGTATAACGATTGTCTTCCCAAATCCGGCATATCCACAATACCGTTATCGATAAGTGTTAAAAGCCCTATGCCCATTCTTGTTAAAATCTCGGCAACGACGCAGCCCAAACCGCCTACTCCTACAATGGCAATGCGAGCTTTTTTTATGGTATCCATTTCTTTCTTTGAAAAAAAGAGGGCATTTCTTGAGAAGATGTCGCTTTCTTTCGGTTTTGTCATTATCCTCCACCGCCGGGCGGGAAAAGGGCTAATTCATCCCCGTCTTTTATAACTGTTTCCAATTTTTGGAGGTGATGAACGTTTTTGCCGTTAACAAGTATAATGGCGCTGCTTAAAAGATTGCCGTTATTATCAATAAGCTTATGAACAAACTTCTTATTTGCTTTTTTTTCGGCAAGATACAGCAAGTCTGACAGTTTGATTTCTTTTTCAATCTCAACGTCTATGTTTCTAATGCCGAGTTCAAGCCTGAAAAGTGTGAAAAAATTTAATCTAACCATAAAGTAAAAAAAAGGGCGGCGTAACCACCCTCATCTTCTTAAGCTATTTCAAGCTCTTTTAATTTTTCCTGCGGTATTATTCCGTCGTTTGTCCAACCTCTTGCTTTATAGTATTCAACAAGTAAATCTTCGTAGTGAGAGAATGAACCCTTCTGTGAGCCGTCCGGCAGAGGCTCTTTAAATCTCTCAGGCAGTTTATCCTCATCAGGCGTTATACCCGCTTCAAAGTTAAACTGTCTTTCCAAATTCCAAATTCTTTCGCCTATCTTCAAAACCTCATCTGTAGTCAGCCCAAAATTTGTTCCTACATTTATAAGTTCTGCATAGTCATCTGCGCCAAGAGCAAAAGAGCTAAACAGGCAGAGACCGGCAGAGTCTATAACTGCTGTCAAATCCTGGAAAATCTTAACCCACCCGGCTTTTCCTTCAAGGCTTTGAGGGTCGAGTTTTTCGGGAACTCCCAAAACCTCAGGTGAAATCATATAACCTCTGACGTGGCAGCCGCCCCTGTTGGAGGTTGCGTATTCAAGGCTGTGCCCCTGAACTCCTCTTGGGTCGTAAGCAGGCAACTCCTGTTTTTTAACGCTCATAGAAAGTTCGGGGTGACCGTAACCCTCTGCAAATCTATATGAGCCTTCAGCCAATTTGTCTCCCAAATCTTCTCTGTATGCTATCTTTTTTAGGTAGTACAGCAAAGATTCGCTGCTTCCGAATTTTAGCTCAGGTCCGTTTTTCAAGTCCTCTTTCGGCAGATAACCTTTTTCATAAAGTTCCATGGCGCAGGCAAGTGTTGTGCCGGCAGAGATGGTATCAAGACCCAATTCGTTACACATAAAGTTTGCATCGGAAATTGCTATCAAATCCTTAACGCCGCAATCTGCTCCAAACGCCCAGGCGGATTCGTATTCGGGACCTTCTCCTTTCCTTCCGTTAGGCAGAACAACATCCCTTCCACATCCTATCGGGCAGGCATAACAGGCTTTATTGTCAATAAGGTATCCTTTATTAACCAGAGCCTCACCGTTAACCTCTTCCACATATTCAAATGTTCCGAACTGGAAGTTCTTTGTAGGATAAAGACCACTCTGATTGATTATGCTGTCCAAAACCTTAGTTCCGAGCTTGGGCAGCCCGTCGCCTGTTATAGGATCTTTTCTTATGAGATCAACCTTTGATTTCACAGCATCCATAAATGCAGCCTTATCCATAACATCTATTCTTTCAGAGCCCTTTACAACTATTGCCTTTAGGTTTTTGCTTCCCATAACAGCGCCTACGCCGGTTCTTCCTGCTGCCCTTGCCTTATCGTTTATAATTGCGGCAAATTTCACGAGTTTTTCACCGGCAGGACCTATGCATGCGACCTTTGCGTTTTTCTCACCAAACTCATCAATCAAAGTATCTGTTGTTACATCGGTTGTCTTTCCCCACAAGTGGGATGCATCGTTTATTTTGACATCTGAGTCTTTTATGGAAATATAAACCGGCTTTTCAGCTTTTCCTTCGATAATAACAAGGCTCCATCCGGCTTTTCTCAACTCGGCTCCGAAAAATCCTCCCGAATTGCTTGAGGCTATTGTTCCTGTCAGAGGACCCTTTGTTACTACCATATACCTTCCAGCTGTCGGAACTGCCGTTCCAGTTAACAAACCGTTTGCAAAAATAAGTTTGTTTGCCTCAGACAACGGGTCAATTTTGGGGTCAATCTCGTCTTTTAATATTTTACTTGCAAGCCCTCTGCCGCCGAGGTATTTCTTTACAAGCTCCATATCGATATTCTCTTGCTTAATGTCACCGGTTTTCAAGTTAATTCTTAAAGCCTTCACATCCATCAATTCATTCGCCATACCTTCCTCCTTCTTTTGTTTTAAATTACCAAAATTATTTTACACACTTTATAAACCCCTATCTGTTTATATCCGTACAGCCTAAATTTAGCGTGCTTAACCCAAAGTTTAACAAAACCAAACAGTGCATACGGACATTAATTAATTCAATAACTATTTTTAAAGATTTTTCAGATATTGTCAAGTAAAAGTTTAAAATGCATTAAGCCTGTGTTTAGAAGTTTTTAGGCGATAATTAAAGTGCGGCAAGAAAGCTGCACTTGATTTTTTATAGTAAAATGTTAAACTCAAGATTGTTATCGGAGGGATAGATGTTTGATAAGGGCGAGTGTCTGGTAGAGGTATTACCATATATCAAAAAGTTTGCCGGTAAAACCATAGTGATAAAGTATGGCGGCAGTGCGATGATTGATATAAATCTAAAAAACAGTTTCTCAAAAGATGTTTCTTTAATGAAGTATGTGGGTATCAATCCCATAGTTGTTCACGGAGGCGGTCCTGAGATAGGAGCGGCACTCTCAAAACTGAACATAAAAAGTAAATTCCACAACGGTCTGAGGATAACCGACGAGGAGACTATGGAGGTTGTGGTTATGGTTTTGGCAGGCAAGGTAAACAAAGAAATTGTTTTGCAGATAAACAAAAACGGCGGAAAGGCTGTTGGGATAAGCGGTGTGGATGCTAATATCGTAAGGGCAAAAAAAAGGTTAAACGAAGATGTCGATTTGGGCTTGGTCGGTGATGTTGAGTATGTTAATCCTTCCATATTGACACACTTGTCGAATGACGGGTATATACCTGTTGTATCGCCCATAGGTTTCGATAGCGAGGGCAGACGGTACAATATAAATGCCGATAATGTGGCAAGTGCCATAGCAGTAAGCCTTAAAGCCGAGAAACTAATATTTTTGACCGATGCCGACGGGGTTTTAGATAAAGAGGGCAGGCTGATTTCTTCCATAAACATAAAAGAGGTGGATAAAATAATTGAAGATTCAACCGTATCCGGGGGTATGATTCCAAAGGTTCTATCAGGCAAGCAAGCCGTGCAGAACGGCGTAAGCAAGGTTCACATCATAAACGGCTCGAAGCAGCACACGCTTCTTGAAGAAATTTTTACACAAAGAGGCATAGGTACGGAGATATATGGCTGATAATTACGCAAAAAACAGAAATTTATTATACGAATTTTCCACAATTATAGAGCGTGAGAAGGATTTGCACAGGCTATATTTCATATCTTTGCCAATAATAATGATAGCTTTCGGGTTTGAGAAGGGGGCTGTCTTTAAATACAGCAAAAGAAAGAGATGCTTTGACCCCAAAGCCGGATTGAAAAAAGAGAGTTTAGAGGAACTGAGCAAAAAATGGGAATCTTTTTCAAAGAAGGGAGAGTTTGCCGAGTATATGCTTAAAGCAGATACGTCAACTCTGTATGAAACGGATTATAACAAAAAAATTCGGGGGTTGAATATACCCTGCAATGATACGTCCCGCTTGATTGCAAATATGTTTATAACAAAAACCGACAGGTTGTTGAAAACAGAAAAAATAGAGAATAAATATATTGCGAGAGTTTTGAGGGATATGGAGATGGAAAACGCCCTTTATATTCCGCTTACGGCAAAGAACTCAATAGTGGGTTTTTTACTTTTAACCCCTCCGGATAAAAAAACAAGCGATTTGAAGTTTTTTTGTACCGGTTTGGGGCTTGCAATGAGCGCTTTGATAGAGGATAAGGAGATAGCCAATCTAAAGCGCTTTTTGGATTTCAATGAGGATGATATAAAACAGAAGCAGAGGCTTTATGAGATTGGCAAGACAGCTTCCACCATAACGCACGAGATTAAGAATGCATTGATTGGAATAATGGGGCTGTTCAACAAGCTGAAAAATTATATTGAAAGCTCGGAGAAAACAGACAGATATGTGGAGATTATCGAAAGCGAATTAAACAGGATATACCGCTTCGTTGCCGATATTAATAAATTCTCAAGTCATTACACACCCACAGACAAAAAACCGCTTAACTTAAAGGATGTTATAGATAGGGCGATAGATTTGACAAACACGATTAACAACAATTTCGTATTTTCCGTGTGTATAGATAAGAAAGCTTCGACGGTTTTCGGAGATAGAAATCAACTTGAGCAGGTGTTGATTAATCTGTTTAAGAATTCCATAGAGGCGTATGGAAACAAAGAGGGCGGACAGATAAGAATAAGGGCTAAAAGAGAAGGTGAATTTATAATCTTAAAAATCAGGGATAATTCGGGAGGAGTAGAGGATAAACAGCTAAAGGAAATCGTAAAGCCCTTCTATACGACAAAGACCCAGGGAACCGGACTGGGGCTTTCCATAGTGAAGGAAATTGTAAAGGAGCACGGAGGTGATATTGAGTTTAAAAATACGCAAAACGGACTCGAATGCACAATAAAGCTATCGGCTCCAAAAAATATTACGGAGGGAGAATATGAGCAAAAAGAAGATTATGATAATTGATGATGAAGACGCTATAAGGCTGCTGTACAGGGAAGAGTTTGAGGATGAGGGCTACGAAGTGGCTGTATATGAAAACGGACAGGCTGCATTGGATTCTTTTGAAAAAGAAAAACCCGACCTGGTTGTTTTGGATATTGCCATGCCCGGTATGAGCGGACTTGAAGTGTTGGGAAAAATCAAGGAAATATCTCCATCAACCCCTGTTATTATGTCAACTGCTTATTCCCATTATAAGGAAGACTTTTACACCTGGGCTGCTGATGCTTATATTGTTAAGTCACCCGATTTGACGCAGCTTAAAGAAAAGGTAAAAGAGTTACTTTCAAGATGAGAAAATATTTGCTTGACACAAAAGTAAAAATTTCATAAAACACGCTTAGCAAATTGGAAGAGAATTTTTTGGAGGTGCGTAAATGGCTAAGGTTTGGGTAGATGACACATGCATTGGATGCGAAGCTTGCGTTGACGCTTTGCCGGATGTATTTCAAATGGACGATGGAAAAGCAAAGGTTGTTAATCCTGAGGGAGCTTCTTTGGAAGAAATTAAGGAAACAGCTGAGGCTTGCCCGACAGAGTCTATTAAGGTAGAAGAATAACTTTAAAGTAAAGGGGCGTGTTTTTATAACACGCCTTTTTTGTATGGGTTGTTCTTAATTTCGTGTTCAATTGTGGTTGTTTGTCCGTGACCCGGAAAGACCGCAACATCTTTTTCAAGATTTAAAAGCCTGTCAAGGCTCGCAAAGAGCATCTTTTTATCACCTGTAGGCAAATCCCACCTGCCAACGGATTCATAAAAAAGCGTATCGCCGCTAAACAAAATTTTTTCTTTTTTTGAGTATAAGCATACGGAGCCTTGTGTATGCCCCGGGGTTTCCAAGACTTCAAATATCTTTTCTCCCACACTTAAAGTGTCACCCTCTTTGAACAAAATGTCGGCTTTTGGGGACATTTCTGCGTGTATCATAAACTCCAAAGCCGCTTTATATGCGTCTTTTAGAAGCGGAGCATCTTTTTCGCCAATAGCTATCGGTATGTCGTATCTGTTTTTAATGCTTCTGTTTGCCCCTGTGTGGTCAAAATGGTAGTGAGTGTTAACTATAATGGCGGGCTTTAGTGAATTGTTTTCTATAACTTTGTATATTTTATCGGCATCATTGCCGGGGTCTATGATTAAACACTCCTTTGAAGTTTCGTCGTAGAACAGATAACAGTTTACCTGCAGTACACCAACGACTACTGTTTTTATACCCATACATACCTCGTTAGTAACAAAAAAGCCCCTGCAAGAAGCAGGGGCTTAAACAATGTTCATGGAATCTCTAATAGCTTTTTTGGAAGATACCGCTAATTGCCGCTCCTCCGGTTTGCGTTATCATACCGTAAACCGACAGATGCTCTTTCGTATCTTCGTATATCTTTTCTACGGCTTCTTCCTTTGTGCTTCCGTCATCCTCGATAGCGCACACCAAATCACCCTCTTTTAACTCGTCGGCTCTTAAAAGCAGTTCCTGGTTGTCACGCTTTATGGGTATCTGATGGCTTGCACTTACCGTTGTTTTTTTCGTTTTTGTTTCAACTACAAGGAGAGGCTCATAAACTACTCTTCTAATTATTTCATAGACCCTTTCGAATCCGTTTTTGCTTAGAATCTGCATATCCTCAGATATATCTTTAAGCCATATATCCTCTTCTTTTGCAACCAGTCTTTCAGCCGGTTTAACAAGTTTGAACAGATTCCTCATTGTTATGGATTCCGTTTTGCCGTCATATGTCAAAATCACGGTTTCGTTTCCGGAATATCCGTTATAGAAGCGGTCTCTTATAGGTTCTTCAAAATATATTTTATCTTTTAATTCCATCAGCCCCTCCTACTTTTTCCGTGCAAAAATCTGTCTATTCCGATAGCTGCTCTGTGGCCATTTGCGATGGCGGATATTGCATCTCCCTTAGATGTTTCAACTATATCGCCGCCTGCAAATACGCCCGGAATGGATGTTTCCCCGTATTCGTCAACCCAGACCTTTCTTCTTGGTGTGAATTTCAATTTATCCATCAATTCTTTCGGAATAAACGAGAAGTTGTACATCTGACCGACAGACTCTATGATATAGTCACCGTAAATAATCTTTTTCTGGTCTTCATAGAATGCCGGGTTAAATCTGTGGTTTTCGTCGAATACGTATTTAACCTTCTTGACTTCGAGACCCTTAATGCTGCCGTCTTCGTTAAATATAACCTGGTTCGGTCCCCAAGCCGGGTTGAAGATTACTCCCTCTTCCAAAGCTCCGTCTATCTCCTCTTGCGATGCCGGCATAATATCCCAATCTTCCAAGCTGACGGTTTCAACAGTTGTATCTTTGCTTTGATAGTTTATTTCTTGCAGCCTTGCTACTGTTCTTGCAACATCCATAGCAACATTACCGCCACCTATAACTATCACGTGCTTTGTTATATCCCTTCTGCCTTCAACCTTGACCTGCCTTAGAAAATCTATTGCCTGCACCACATCGGGGTGTTCTTCTCCCTTTAAGTTAATCGAGCGTCCGTATGATAAACCTATTCCGATATAGACTGCGTCAAACTCTTTTAACAGGTCTTTAAATTTAACATCTTCACCTACTTTTACGTTTGTTTTTATTTCCACCCCCATAGACTCGATATTTCCTATCTCTTTGTCAAGCTCATATATTGGGAGTCTGTAGAGAGGAATACCGGCAGCAAGTGCTCCTCCGGCTCTGTTTTTCTGTTCGAAGATTGTAACAGAGTGTCCCATAGTGCTCAAGTGGTAAGCCGCAGAAAGTCCGCTTGGTCCTCCGCCTATGATTGCTACCTTCTTACCGGTTTCAGGCATCTTTTCTATATTGACATTTTTATAATCCTCAAGTTGATCGGTTGCGTATCTCTTTAGCCACATAATATGGATAGGAGCTCCTCTGTATTGATATACGCAGTCATCCTGGCATCTGTGCGTACATATCCTTCCGCAAATACCAGGCAAAACGTTATCCTCAAGCATATATTTAACCGATTTTTTATTATCACCGTCAAAAATTGCCTGGATATATTCAGGTATTTTCATATGAGCTGGACAGCCCTGCATACATATACCGCAGCCAAGGCAGCGCATAGCCTCTTTTCTTGCCTGTTCTTCGCTGAAGCCGAGAATCATCTCC
Organism: Desulfurellaceae bacterium; assembly: GCA_015493995.1. Lineage (GTDB taxonomy): Bacteria > Campylobacterota_A > Desulfurellia > Desulfurellales > Hippeaceae > S144-51. The sequence goes on along the minus strand of WGCD01000130.1, from coordinate 18,507 downwards.
TCAAACGAGCGTTTTCTTACCTCAGGCTCAAGCTCTTCCATCTCTTCGGCTTCAAGCATCAACGGTGTAATCTCATTATCCTGAATGAATCCGGGTTCTCTTCCCTGTTCTTCAAGGGGAACCCAGGCAAACGCTTCAGCATCGGGAGATGTATAAATCAAATCCTTAGACATCTTCAAAGAGCCTGTAGGACACATCTCAACACAAAGAGCACAAAAAGAGCAGCGCCCGTAATCTATTTTTGGTCTGACGGGATTTGCTCCTTTTTTATCTATCTCTATCGGTCGTCCGATTTTGGATGCCTTTTCCATAGTAATTGCCGCGCACGGGCATATATCTCTACAGTTTCCGCAGCCTATACACTTATCAACGTCGTTTATGTGTAAACCCCTGAATCTGTCGGCTACGGGTTTTGTCTCTTTTGGATATCTCAACGTATGCGGCTTTTTAAAGAGATACTTCACAGATGTGAGAGGTTTTAAAAAGCTCCCTTTTTCATATTCTTTTATATTCATAGCACCACCCCTTACCTGTCAATCTCTGGAGGACATACGTCCAAACTTACTAAAATGTGAGAAACATCTGCAAGCCTTTGCCCTATCAATACTTTCTCGGCTATGGTGAACATATGAGTATGAGATGCCCCTCTGACAGCGACTCTGTACGGTTTTCCCGTACCGTCGCTAACCATATAGAACCCGTGTTCTCCTCTTGCGGATTCAACCTTTGCGTATGTTTCACCTTCCGGGACATACCATTTCAAAGGATTCGGCATCTTTTCCCATACAGGACCCTTTTTCGGCATCTTTTTTATGGCTTGTTCGATAATGTTCAGGCTGTTTTCAAGCTCCCATCTCCTAATCATAGCCCTTGACCAGGAATCTCCGTCGGTAAGAGTTGGAATCTCAAAATCAAGATATTCATAAGCTGCATAGGGGTCGTCTTTTCTAACATCCTGGGCAACGCCGGCAGCTTTAAGTATAGGTCCGGTTGCTCCCCACTCTATTGCCTGTTCTTTGGTTACTACCGCAATGCCCTTTGTTCTGTATTTAAACATAACGTTCTTGAAGAATATGTTGTCGTAATCAATCAGCCTGTCTTTCATATATTTAACGTATCCCAGTAGTTTATCTTCCCAGCCCGGCGGCAAATCCCTTCTTACACCGCCTGGCCAAATATACATATGATAGACCCTTGCTCCACAGATTTCAGCAAACAGATCCAAAGCATAGTCCCTATCACCGAAACTCCATTGAGCCAACGTATAAAGACCGAGTGTTCCTGCGAATCCGCCCATCCAAAATGTATAATTAGCCGCTCTTGCAAGCTCAAGCACTATTGTTCTGATATATTTTGCTCTTTCCGGTATTTCGACTCCCATTAAGTCCTCAACAGCCATTGAATAGGCAGCTTCATTTATGTCGGGTTCGGGAACACAAATTCTCGGAATCAAGGCAAGGTTTTGTATGTAATACCTGCCTTCCATAGCTTTTTCAAAAGCCCTGTGCAGATACCCCGGGTCTCCCTTGGCAGAAATAACGGTATCTCCTTCAAGCTCAATCTTTAAGGAGAAGTTTCCGGGTATGCCCGGGTGGTTAGGACCTATAAAAAGTTCATAACTTTTACTCATTTTCACCCTCCGAATGCCTAAATACGAAATGTTCACTGGAATATTTAACGCTGTCAAAATCTTTCCTCATCGGAGGTAGGTCTTTCCAGTTTTCAAGGATAAACGGTTTTCCGCTATCCTCGTTGCCGTCAACCTTTATCCCGAACATTTCTGAAATTTCCCTCTCCCAAGTATGGGCTGAAGGGTATATCTTATCCGCTGTTTTTATAACAGGGTTTTCTCTGTCAATCCACGTACGAACTATTGCGTTTATCTTATATTCGCGGCTGTATAGAACATAGAATATCTCGAACTTATTATCTTTAATCCTGTCGATAACATTTTGTACGGATAATTGATGGAAACCTATTAGCTTCATATCGTAAAGGGTGCTTATAAGCTTATCTTCACTGACATCGACAAAAACTCTATTTTCTCTTTGAACCGTAACCTTTGCGCCTTCTATCCCCTTAATTTTATCCACTATGTCCATCATCCCAACACCTTCCTTTGGTTTTCCTTGTAATAGGCAAGGTTTCTTTTATAGCGTTTGTATCCGTCAGCCTTGCCTGAGTCTATCAATTCCATCAAGTGCCTGAATGCGGAGATAACGGCTTCCGGTCTCGGCATACATCCGGCTATATACAAATCGGCAGGAATGTATCTGTCAAGTTGTTTTATTACAGCATAAGAATCCCAGTAAACTCCGCCGTTAAGTGTGCAGGAGCCGAAACCTATCACATATTTGGGGTCAAGCATTTGCTCATAAACCGTTATAACCCTTCTTAGTGTTTTAACATTCAGATATCCCGTAATGAGCAGTATGTCTGCCTGTCTTGATGTAACATAAGGTGCAAGACCGAATCTTTCCATATCGTAACGAGAGGTCATTGTAGGAGGAAGCTCCATAGCGCCGCACCCCGTGCAGTAGTGTATCATCCAAAGGGAACGTTTTCTCAACATATTTGCTATACTTTTAACTTGTTCTTCTGTCATTTTTTCCATAACAATCTCCTCCTATTTCACCAGCACTATGATAAGACTTATCAGTGCAACCACGGTTGGCCATTTCCAGAAGAAGCGCACTGCATCGTCAATTTTGAACCTCGGCAAGACTTCGTCAAACATCATCATAATAAAGAAAACGGCAAACATTTTTATATAGAATATAAATATGTTTGAAGCTCCGCCCAAAAACAGGTCAACAAACAAAGCTATTTCAACATAGAGATGAAAAGCGTGGTTTATCATAAGAAATCCGAGATGTTTTCCGCCGTATTCTACCATAGGACCTGTGGCAACTTCGTGAGGAGCCGTGATTATGTCAAAAGGATGTTCTCCCAAAGCACCGTATGTAACAACAAAGCCGACTATGGCTGAAAGCGGCAAGCTCCACAATGCCCAATGTCCGTTTGCCTGAGCTGCAACAATTGCCGAAAGGTCTGTTGTGTGATACTGCAAAGCTACGGATATAACAATTATAACTAGTGGTAAATCATATCCGAACATAAGGGTTAATGCCCTTGATATGCCTATGCTTGCATTTGGATTTGCCGAATCTCCGGCACCAAGAGCCATACCGAGAGAACCTATTGCCATAATATACAAAAGAGCTATTAAGTCACCGGAACCTGTCAACATATTCAAGCCTGCTATAGGAATGAAAAAGACCGATAAAATAGAACCGGCTATGGCTATGATAGGACCTAAGCTGAAAATTATGCCGTGAGATATGTTGTCTTCTTTTAGTAACAATTTCATTATATCGAAAATAGGCTGTATAATAGTCGGACCGTATCTTCTTTGTATTCTCGCTACAAACTTTCTTTTAATCATCATAAACGAAAGACCTATAGCAAAAGCAAGTAGCGGTGCAACTATCGCAATTAGAATCATTTTTACCATAGCTTGCCTCCCAACAGTATTGCAGCTGCGGCAATTGTGACAACAATCACTATATATGAGTTGTATGTTTCAAGATTACCCGTATAAACCCTTCTCATATAGTAATCGCCGAATATCTTAGCCGCATCTACCCAATAATTGTAAATTCTCTCTATGCCCAACTTCAATATGGATTTGATTACCCTGCCGAACGACATATAAAAACCGAAGCTGTAGTTGTATTTTAATTCGGGAGTAACAACCTGTCCTGCTGCATAGTTATCATACTGGGAAACCTTTCTCGATTTGGAAAGAATCAAGAAGAGTACCCAAGCGGCAACGAATGCTATAGCCAAAACGGCTGATATGTTTATAACCTTCAAAGCTCCCATTGCCGTTCCCTGCGGGAATCCGAAAAGAGTGTAGGCTATGGGCTTAAATCCGAATAACTTCATTCCTTTTACTATGACATTCATAGCAAGCCCCGGGAAGATTCCGAAGATTATTGTTGAAACAGCCAACACCCAAATAGGAACTTGCATCAATATCGGAACATCTTTCACATTTTCATATTTTTTGGGAAGCTGCCCGAGGAAAATCGAGTGTATCAATCTATATACATATAGAAACGCTCCCGTGCTGCCTATAAAAGCCATAATGAGTAAGAATACCTCTTTCTTTTGCAAAAGAGCTTCATAAATCATCCATTTTGACACAAAACCGTTCAAAGGAGGAACACCTGCAAGGGCTATAATACCCAACAGTAAAGCTGTGAATGTGTATGGCATCTTTTTAACAAGGCCGCCTAAATCGCTTAAATTTCTTGTTCCCGTTCTGTAAATTACGGCACCGACTGCCAAGAACAGAAGCCCTTTAAATATTGCATGGTTTAGTGCGTGAAACAAGCCTCCCGCCACACCGAGAGATGTTCCAGTTGCAATACCCAAAACTACGTAGCCTATTTGAGAGATGGAAGAGTAAGCAAGGAGCCTTTTTGCATCTTCCTGCATAATGGCAAGGAAGGTTGCAAGAACTATGGATAGGGCTGCCAGCCATTGGATAATGTATAGCAGTATCGGTGTTGAAAACACTGACGGCATAATATTGCCGGCTAGTTGAACGGACAGAAAACCGTATAGTACTATAAATAGTCCATAAGCTCCCATTTTAATCAAGACGCCGGAAAGCAGAGGAGAAACGGGAGATGGCGCTTCGGAGTGAGCATCGGGAAGCCAGGTATGCAAAGGCATAATTGCAGCTTTAACAAAGAAACCGATACCCAAAAGAACAACAGTCCACACAACAAATGTAGCCGAAGAGTGAGCTAAGGTAGTTGCAACATCGGCATATACCAAACTGTGAGCTTTAACATACAGCATAGCGATGGCTATGAACATAGAGTAAGCGCCTATGATGCTCATAATTATGTATTTATAGCCAGCAGCAACAGATTTTTTGCCGCCGTAGATAATAAGAAAGTACGATGTCCAACTCATTATTTCCCAAAACATAAAGAACGTGATTAAATCACCCGCAAGAACTATGCCTATCATAGCTCCTTCCACAAACAGAAGCTGCATATAGTAAGAGTCGAGTTTTATCCTGTCTTCTTCCATATCGCCTATAGAGAAAATGACAATTAAAAATGACATTGCAGTAACAATAAACAAAAACAGCCAAGAAATCGGATTTGTCTGAAGAATCAGCTTGGAGCCGAACAAGCTTCCCCAGACAACACCTTTAATAGTAACATTGTAATATACAAAAGCTTCAATAAGCGTTAAAAACGAGAATGTGACGGCAACAGCGAACCTAACCCATCGATGAACCTTGCCGCCGATAAATGCGAGTAATCCGCCTATAAATGGCGTTGCGAGCATAATTTCAAGCAATATGTTCATTATAGGCCTCCTAACTTTAGAGCAAGAGTAATATAGTTCTTATTTATGATTTCCGCTGCTGCTTTATGCATAAAGTTTATAACAGGTGCAGGATAGAAACTTATTATCAAAAGTACCGTGCCCAAGACAACAACGCTAAACAACATTCCGTAAGATGCTTCTTTAACGGCAACATCCTTTTCCTGTTTGCCGAAGTACATTACCTGTAATAACTTAAAGAAGTAAGCTCCTTCGACTACGGACATAAGCAGAATTATGACTACCGAAGCCACAAGGAATGCGTTGGCGTTTTGCAGGGCTGCAAATATAATTTTCAATTTACTCCAGAATCCGAAGAACGGCGGTAAGCCCATTAAAGAAAATGCTCCTATTGCCAAAAAGAAGGAAGAAACCTTCATTTTCCTTCCCAAACCGGCAAAATCATCTATATTTCTTGAGCCTACCTGCATTATCATTCCGCCTACAACCAAGAAGAGCATACCTTTTGATAGAGAGTGGTTTACCATCTGCATAAAAGCACCCTGAAGTCCGTTAACTGTATTTAAAGAAAATGCAAAGAAGAACAATCCTGTTTGACCAATCGTGGAGTATGCCAGCATTCTTTTTATGTCTTTTTGGAAAAATGCTGAAACCTCTCCAAAAATCAATGTCAAAAGTGCGAAAATCATTAGGAAGAAATAGATTTGGTTAAAATCGAATATTGTATTTGTCAATCTTATTATTGCGTATATGGCTGCTGTTGTCATAATACCAGAAAGTATGGATGAAACAGACGAAGGCGCGGCGGGGTGTGCATCGGGCAGCCAGGCATTGAGCGGAAACAATGCTCCTTCTATGCCAAGACCCGTGAAAATCATGGCAAACGGAAATAGCTTCTGTTGAAATGTAAGATTAGATGTTTTTTGAGCTATATCGACTATATTCAATGTTCCCGTTGCGGCATAGAGCATAATTATTCCTATGAGCAGGAAAGAGCCGCCGATAGAACCCATAACAAGGTATTTAAAACCGGCTTCTATGGCTCCCTTGTCTCTATGGAATCCTACAAGCCCGAAAGCTGCAATGGATGTTACCTCAAATGCGACAAACAGGTTGAAAATATCACCGGTTATTATCATCCAGGTTAAACCTGCAACAAGAAGCGTGAATAAAGCGTGAAATTTTTCCTGCGGTTCTTCATCTATGTAGAACAGATTATATACCGATGCAACAAAACCGAGCAGCGAAGCTATAAGCGACAGGAAAAGCCCCAGCTTATCAACCGCCATATCAATTGCAAAGGGCGGTTTAAATCCTGCGGTTGTTGCTATTACCATTCCGTTTTTAACAACCTCGGGTATAAGAGCCAAAGAAACAATAATGTTGAGCGCAAATGCAATTACAGGAAGATATTTTACACCGCTCTTTAAGAAAGAACCCGACAGAGCTATCAAAAATGTAAAAAACAGAGGAATAACAACAAGTAGTATGGGGTTAGCTAAATTTACCATTTCAAACTCCTTATTTTCTTAATGTCAAGAGTTCCGTAGTGTTTATATAGCAGAACCACAAAAGCTACGGCTAAAGCCATCTCGGAGGCATCTATAACGATAGCCGTGAGTGTTAGTGCCTGAGGAATGGGGTCAACCATCATAGAGGCTTTAAGACCTGCTCTTGAAAATATTGGAGCGGTTCCGCCTTTAACATATCCGATACTTATTATAAGGAGATTTACGCCGGATGCTATCAAATCCAAACCTATCAAAATTTTGATTAAATTTTTCTTAATTATCACGGCATAAAGACCCAGTGCAATCAAAAGAAAAGAACCTACATAATAAATCATTTTCCACCTCCGCGGCAAATCACCTGGCACATCATATCGTCAACTATGCCTGCAAACTCGGATGCAACCTTAAAGCCGATGGCTATGTATATTATAGGTAGGATTCCGGCACTTACTATGGTATTGAGTGTTCCTTTGGGCAGGAAGTTGTACAGGAACGAATATTGAGGAAGAAACAATCCGATAAGTCCCAATACCACAAATGTTAAACCTGCCAATCCCTCTATAATTGATAGTCCGTCTCTGTTTGTTCTTGTCCCGGGATAGGACAGATAGAGCAGCAAAAATCCCGATGCTATTATTGAGCCTCCTTGGAATCCGCCTCCCGGTGTCAAGTGACCGTGAATAAATATGTAAGAACCGAATAGCAATATAAAAGGAAAGATAATTCGTGAGCCCACCCGTACAACAAAATTGGGTTTTGTTAAATCCTCCTGTTCTCTTTTTGTGCCGCCTGCAAGGAAAAACAGTATGGCAACGCCTGCTGCTGCAGCAAACAGCACAGATACCTCGCCAAGCGTGTCAAATCCTCTGTAATCAAGAACAACCGATGTTACTATGTTTGCCGCACCGGTTTGAGCAACCCCATGATTCAAGTAGTATTCTCCTACCGTCATCTTGTTTTTTCCGAAAGGATAAGCGGCAAAAAACATAGCCAGAGCAAGAACGATTATCGCTAAAAATATCGAATACACAACTTTTCTAACCATCTTTTTCGCTCCTTTCCGTTTTCCTCACTCCTATGATGTATATTGCCATTGTCAAAGCCGCGCCTATGCTTGCCTCAGCCATGGCAACATCAGGAGCCTGTATTAAAAGAAATAGTAAAGATATGACCAAACTTACGGCACCAACGGCTACAACGGCAGCAATAAGATTTTTAAGTTCTATGGAAAGAATAGCGAGGGCAATCATTAATATTATAAGAACCCAAGATACTAAAATCATTTTGCTTCCTCCTTTTTCTCCTCACCGAAAAACTCCTTAGCTTTGTCAACAACCGTTCTTTCGTCAAACGGTACTCCCGTTTTATATGCCGCTCTCATAAGAGCGCTTGAGCCTATAGGTGCGGTCAATAAGATAAATAAGGCTACTACGACACATTTAATAAACCAACCGGGATGTAAAATACCTACTCCCAATACGGAAGAAAAAGCCCCTAAAGTTGTTGATTTTGTAGCAGCTTGCATTCTTGTGTAAAGGTCTGGCAGTCTTATCAATCCGAAAGCACCAAGAAGCAAAAACAGGGCTCCGAAATAGAGCAAAAAATAACCTATAATCAATCTTATTATCATTTAGAACCCCCTCTCAATGAACCTTGCAATCACCAAAACCCCGATAAAAGCAAGAAGTCCGTAAACGAGTGCAACATCAATGTAAATGTAGCGGTCAAAAACCATTGCAAAGAATACAAACAGAGCAACCGTAATTGTTGTGAAGACATCCAAAGCAATAACCCTGTCTGTTATGTCAGGACCCTTTATCATTCTTACAACAGCAAAAATAGCGCCAATTGCTACAATTACAATATAAATCCAGTTTAATATACTCATCCGAAAATCTCCTTTAAATACTTCTCAAACGGTCCTCCGATTTCCTTTGTAGCACCCTCAAGAGTTTTGTCTTTGACATAAATCCAGTGAATTAAAAGAACATCATCTTTAGCATCGATGGTGAGAGTACCCGGCGTCATTGTTATGGAATTTGCCAAAGCCAGCTTACCGGAGTCTGTTTTCAGATTCGTTTTAATGGCTACAAATCCGGGCTTGATAGGCATACTCGGTGAAATGACCCTGTAAGCAACATCGAAATTGGCAAGAAGAATTTGCCACAAATAATAAGGTCCGTAGAGCATAAGATAGGCTATTCTTTTGGGAGAAAAATGTCCCAAACCATGTTCGGTCAGATACTCAAAAGAGCCAAGAGCAACCAACAAAGAAACAATAAATCCTGTAATAAGTTCGTCAGGACGGAAGGTTGATGTTAACATCACCCACGATATAAACATCACTACAACCGTGAAGACGTACTTATTAAGTTTTCCGACCTTCTCCATCTTTCTACCTCCTTCCAGTTTGATAGAGTATTGTATTTTTATATAGTGTTTAGTCAAGAGAAAATTCACCGACAATTCCATCAATAGTTACAAAGATACTTATAATACAATAGTATGTATAAATACTTTGTTAATAGAGATTTAAAGATTTTTATTGAATTTATGATTTTTTTAATTTAAAATATTGAAGTTTTGAACACAGGGGGGTAACATGGATAAAGAAAAAAATGGAGAAAGCAAAAAAATTCAATATGTTGAGATTGTTTGCCCCAAGTGTAATCATAAAGAGATAATCATTCTTAATAAAGAGGGCGTTCCGAAATGCCCGGTTTGCGGAACACAAATGATGATAAGCGAACTGCTCGATGAGGGTAAGTACTATTAAATTTTATTAGGAGGTAGGTTTTTATGAGGAAGTTTTTGGTTTTTCTAATGGGCGTTGCGGCTTTGGTTTTATTTTCTTACACACCTGCGACGCAGGCTTCAAGCGCAAGTATGAATTTGTGGAAAAGTTCAACACTTTACAAGGTTGTCCATAGAGGTGTTTTGAGGGTCGGGCTCAATGCCGGCTATATGCCTTTTGAGATGAGAAGCCGCTCAGGTCAAATTATAGGTTTCGATGTTGATATATCCAAAGCTATGGCTAAGGCTATGGGCGTTAAGCTAAGATTAGTCAACACCGATTGGGACGGTATAATCCCGGCACTTTTAACCGGTAAATTCGATATAATAATAAGCGGAATGACAATAACGCAAAAGAGAAACTTGAAGGTTAATTTCGCAGACCCCTACTATGTTGTCGGTCAGACTGTTTTGTTGAATAAAAAATGGGCTGGCAAGATTACAAACTACAAGCAGTTGGATAATCCTAAGTTTACAATTGCAACGATGCTTGGAACAACCGGTGATATAGCATCCAAAAAGTATCTTTCAAAGGCAAAAATTCAGTCGTTTGGAACAGAGGAAGAGGCTGTTATGCAGGTTATACAGGGAAGGGCTGATGCTTTTGTTTATGATGAACCGTACAATGCAATTTTCTACCAAACAAAAGGTAAAGGTAAGCTGATTTTTCTGGATAAACCTTTTACCTACGAGCCTCTTGGTTGGGCTATAAGAAAAGGCGATCCGGATTTCTTGAACTGGCTAAACAACTTCTTAAGAGAAATTAAACACAACGGCACATACGAAAAACTCCGCAAGAAGTGGTTTGTTGATGTTAAGGCTTGGAAGAGCAGGGTTCAGTAATAACTAAACATTATGAGAAAAGCAGATAAAAGAAATAAAATTCTATGGAACGTAGCGTTTGTTATTGTTCTCATAGGTTTAGGGTTTTCTGTCTATAAGGCAAGTTTAAGGATAAACTATTCTTGGAACTGGAGGGCTGTGCCCTCCTATATTATTTACAACAATGTCACCAACATAAATTCACCTGTAAACGGTGTTGTAAAAGGTTATAAAGACGGTGTTTTAATAATCGAGTCTTTAGCCAAAAAAACGATTAAGCTGAAAGTAGCCCACACAAAATTAAAACCGGGAAGTAAGGTCACACAAGACGAACCCGTTGGTTATAACTCTCACTATCAGCCGGGCCCTCTGCTTATCGGTCTTATAATGACCCTGAAGATTTCTTTCGTGTCGATTATAATTGCTTTGGTAATAGGCTTTATAACAGGCTTGATGAGGATATCAAGCAACCCTTTGTTAAAAAATCTCGCCATTACATATATAGAACTCATCAGAGGTACGCCGCTTTTGGTTCAGATATTTATTGTGTATTTTTTTATAGGTACGGTTTTCAATATGACGAGATTTGTTGCGGGAGCATTTGCTCTTGCTGTTTTTGAAGGGGCGTATATAGCCGAAATTATAAGGGCTGGCATTCAATCCATATCGAAGGGTCAAACCGAAGCATCGTTAGCTTTGGGTATGAATTACTTTCAAATTATGCGTTATATCATAATGCCACAGGCTATAAAAAGGGTTCTGCCTGCATTGGCAGGGCAGTTTATCTCCCTCGTAAAAGACTCCTCTTTGTTGTCAATCATATCGATAACAGAGCTTACAAAAGCCGGCAGAGAGGTTGCCTCCTCAACGTTCAGCCCGTTTGAGGTTTGGTTTACCGTGGCAGCGCTGTACTTTATTATGACATATACTCTTTCTTTGTTGGATAGATATATAGAAAGGAGACTCGCTCGGAATGAGTGAAAATGGCGAAGCAATAATTATTGCTGAAAATGTTAATAAAACGTATCCCAACGGCGTTAAGGCGTTGCGTGATGTGTCTTTGAGTGTTAAAAAAGGTGAAGTTGTTGTAATTATAGGGGCTTCAGGCTCAGGTAAAACAACTTTTTTAAGAACAATAAATCAGTTGGAATATATTGATTCCGGTAAAATAACCGTTGACGGGGTTGATGTTACAGACCCTAAGACCAATTTGACAAAGATAAGAGCCGAAATAGGTATGGTTTTTCAGCACTTCAACGTATTTCCGCATATGAGCGTTTTGAATAACGTTATTTTGGCACAAACACTGGTTAAAAAAAGAAGCAGAAAGGAAGCCGAAGATATAGCCTTGGAGTTTTTAAACAAAGTGGGTATCGCCGACAAGAAAGATGATTACCCCGGGAATCTTTCAGGCGGGCAGCAGCAGAGAGTTGCAATAGCAAGGGCGCTTGCGATGAATCCGAAGATTATGTTGTTCGACGAGGCTACAAGTGCTTTAGACCCTGAAATGGTAGGCGGGATACTTGATATAATGAAAAGCCTTGCAAAAGAGGGGATAACAATGGTTGTGGTTACTCACGAGATGGGTTTTGCAAGGGAAGCAGCAGACAGAATCGTTTTTATGGATCACGGTCAAATAATAGAAATAAATACACCCGATAATGTATTCACCAACGCAAAAAGTGAAAGATTGAGGCAGTTTTTGAGCCAAATCCTGTAAAATGAGAAAAATCAAAATCCCCATAGAAAAAGCCATAGGAGAAGAAATCCCTCACGACTTCACAAAGATAGACAAAAAAGAGGGTTTTAAAGGGGCATACTTCAAAAAAGGGCATATTATAAAAAAGAGTGATATAGAAAAACTGAAAAAAATAGGAAAAAACTATATTTACAAAATCACGCCCTCAAAAGACGATATACACGAAGACGATTTTGCCGTTTACACAGCCCCTATGTTAGCCGGTAAAAATGTCAGTTTTTCTGAAGAACCCTCAGAAGGCAAAATTATCTTCAAAGCCTCAATAGACGGGCTTTTGAAGATAGACAGAAAAAGACTCTTAAAAATAAACTGTATAAGTCAAACCTCTTTTCCGACCATACACGACAACTTTCCGGTCAAAAAAGGTCAGCAGATAGCCGCATTCAGGACAATACCTCTTTATGTAAAAAGAAGGGTTTTGGATAGGGTTAAAAAGATTGCGGATAAACCTGTATTAAATGTTTTAGAGTATAAAATAAAAAAAGCCCGCATAGTGGTTACGGGAACAGAGATTTATAACGGGCTTGTAAAAGACGGATTTATACCAAAGATGACGGCAAAACTAAAAGCCTTTGGTGTAAGTGTGGAAGACAGTGCTGTAGTTCCCGACGATAAAGAGGCCATAAAAAAGGCTTTTTTGAAATTTAAAGATAGTGAATTTGTGATTGTGACGGGCGGTTCGAGCGTTGACCCGGACGATGTCACAAAGGAAGCTTTGAAAAAAGCAGGCGTAAAGTTTATAAGAGAAGGCAACCCCATTCAGCCGGCTAATAACTTGACAATAGGCTACTTAGATAAAACAACCGTCTGCGTTGTTCCTGCCGGGGCTTTGTTTTATAAAGCCAGTGCCTTTGACATAATGCTGCCTCGTCTGCTGGCTAAAGATAAAATAACAAAGAAAGATATAGCAAGCTATGCGTTGGGCGGGCTGTGCCATTTTTGCGCTGTTTGCGTATATCCCGTATGTCCGTTTGGGAAGTCCTAAAATGATAACGACAAAAGAAGCAGTTGATATTATTATAAACAGTGCTAAGTGCGAGGGGATATACGAAGAGGTCTATGTCAGCGACTGTTTGGGGCGTGTAAGTTATGAAAATGTGGTCTCTAAAGTTGATATACCCACATTTACAAGGAGCTCTATGGATGGTTACGCCGTTAGATTTAGCAGTGACAATCGCTACAAAATCATCAATGAGGGTGAAAAGTTAAAACCCGGCAGTTGCATAAGGGTTAATACGGGTTTTGAAATACCAGCCTTTGCCGATGCGGTTGTTGAGGTTGAAAAGGCAGCGGTTAAAAACGGATATATTGAAATTGAAGAATCAATAAATAAACAGAGGAATTTTACCAAAAAGGGAAGTGAGCTTAAAGAGGGTGATATTTTAATAGGTGCGCATAAAAGAATAGACATAAGAACAAGGGCTTTATTGGCTTATGCCGGTGTTGTGAGCCTGAAGGTATATAAAAAACCGGTTGTCGGAATTATAACGACCGGAGATGAGGTTGTGTTTCCCGGATGTTTAGCACAAAAAAACAGCGTGTTTAACTCAAACTATTTCATACTTGAGGGGCTTGTCAGAAAATGGGGAGCTATCCCTGTTTATTTTGGTCATATACCCGATAGAAAAGAGGTGTTAAAAAAGCGGCTGCTGTATGCTTTAAGCAGATGTGATGTCCTGTTGACGACAGGAGGTGTGAGCAAAGGCACTAAGGATTATGCAAAAGACGTGTTAAAAGAGGTTAATGCGAAAATGTTGTTTGATAAAAGCACGATAAAACCGGGTAAGCCGGCTGCATTTGCCGTATATGAGGATAAGTTTATCTTTTCTCTTCCCGGGTGGCCTGCTGCTTTATATACAACCGCATATTTGTACCTAAAGCCGTTTTTGTTAAAAATTTCAGGCGACGAAAATTATAAAAATACTTTTTTTGAGGGCATAATAGATGAGGATATGCACTCTCAAAAGGGTAAAGATTACTTCAATAGAATTAAAATAGACTATAAAAACGGTGAATTTCATTTGAGACTTGTGGGTTCTCAAAAAACCGACAACTACTTTTCCATTGCAAAAGCGGAAGGACTTGTGTGGCTTGATACGGAAAAGGGTGATGAAATAAAGGGAAGCAAGCTCCCCTTTATTTTTTTTGACGATTAGGTTTTGTTAAGCAGGTTGCCCAAATCGACGATTTTATCGTTTGAAGAACCTGATGAAGTTTGAAGCGGGTCTGCACCGGGTATGTTGGAGCTTATTGTTATGTTACTTTTAGCCTGTATATATTTATTCTCCAAATCCGAAGGTACGTTCTCGAATTCATAAACAACCTTGTCCATCTCAATCAATCCGCCGATTTTTTCCTCAAAGGGAAAGCCGTACGGCACTATTGCTATTTGAATGCCGGATGATGCCGGTATAACCTGAATCAACGCGACATCCTCTATTGCATTTCTCTGTTCGTTGTAGGTTCCGATAACCGTTTCTCCGGTAACCAGTTTTGCAAATTTTATATTACTCATAATTCCTCCAAAAAAGCGTTTTCAATCCAGTCAACACTATCATTTTCTATGCCGATTACATCAAAACGCACATCAATATTTTCCAACTTTTTCCTCACTAAGAAATACTTGGCACACCTAACAATCTTTTGCTGCTTCTTTCTGTTTACAAACTCGGAAGAGTATCCGAAATCACTGCTGTGGCGCGCCTTCACTTCAACAAAGATAATAAGGCTGTCTTTTTGAGCAATTATATCTATCTCGCCGTTTTTACATCTGAAGTTCCTTGCTATTACAACAAAACCGTTGTTTTTTAAAAACGACGCTGCCCTGTCTTCGCCCCATTTTCCGTAATCAGCTTTTTTAATAGCCTTTTTTCCTAATTTTGGCGGCTTTTCCTCTTCTATTTCTCAAATAGTAGAGTCTTGCCCTTCTTACCTTTCCTCTATAGACTATCTCTACCTTCTCAACCGTGTCGCTTAGATAGGGGAATATTTTTTCGACACCGACACCGTAGGATTCTTTTCTAACCGTAAAGGTGCCGTTTAGACCTCTTCCGCCCCTTCTTCTTATCACAGTTCCGGCAAAAATCTGCGTTCTTTCTTTATTGCCCTCTTTAACCTTGGTGTAAACTTTCACGGAATCGCCTGGCCACAACTCTGGAATTTCTCTATTGTAGCTTTTTGCAATCTCCTCTTCAAAAGCTCTCATTTTATCCATCTTCCACTCCTATCTTAAAAGTTTTTTCTATCGCTTTCTGTTTTCTCCATTTTTTTATTTGATTATGGTTGCCTGACAGCAGTATATTCGGCACCCTCATTTTTCTAAACACCTCAGGTCTTGTATATTGAGGGTATTCTATGAGGCTGTTTTCAAACGTCTCTTCTTTTAAAGACTCTTCGTTGCCGAGGACACCAGGCAAAAGCCTTACGACACTGTCAACAACAACCATAGCCGCTATTTCACCGCCGCTTAAAATAAACCTGCCTATTGAAAGCTCCTCATCCGCTAATGTTCTTATTCTTTCGTCGAAGCCTTCGTATCTTCCGCATATCATAGCAATTGACTCTTTCTTTGACAACTCCACGGCTTTTTTTTGATTAAAAATTTTTGCCTGTGGTGTAAACAGAATGGTATAAACGTCTCTATCCTTGGATAAGACATAATCCATAGCTTCAAAAACAGGCTCGGGTTTCATAACCATCCCCGCTCCGCCTCCATACGGATAGTCGTCGGTTGTTTTATGTTTATCGTAAGCAAAATCCCTGATATTCACCATCTCTATTTCCACCTTGTTTTTTTCTTGAGCCCTCTTGATTATGGTTTCCTTAAAAACACTCTCAAACATTCCGGGAAAAATAGACAATATGTATATTTTCATCATTTGCAGGCAAATGAATACCTACCTAAGCTCCAATTTGTTTAGCAAGATTTTTAACCGTTTCAGACGGCTGTGCACCTTTTTCAATCCAAGCTTTGTATTTTTCGATATCGAGCTTAATTTCAGGTGTTTCAACTTTGGGGTCGTAGTGTCCCAAAATGTCCAAAACCTTGCCGTCCCTTTTCTTTCTTGAATCAAGAACAACTATCCTGTAAAACGGTTTTTTCTTAGCCCCGCCTCTTCTTAACCTTATTGCTACCACTTAAAATCCTCCTTTATTCATTATTCCCATATTTTTCATCATACTCATTGCCTTTGTTTTATTCATGCCCTTCATCATCTTGCTCATTTCTATAAACTGTTTTATCAGCTTGTTTATATCACTAACCTTTGTGCCGCTTCCTTTCGCTATTCTTCTCTTTCTGCTAGCGTTTAATATTTTGTAGTTTTGCCTTTCTTTCTTTGTCATGGACAGTATGATAGCCTCTATATGTTTAAGCTCTTTTTCAAAGGATTCCTCATCGTCTATTTTAATTTTGTTTAATCCCGGAATCATCTTTAAAAGCTTTGCCAAGGAGCCCATCTTTTGTATTTTTTTAAGCTGCGAGAGAAAATCGTCAAATGTAAACTGCTGTTTTTTAAGTTTTCTTTCAAGCTCTTTTGCCTCTTTTTCGTCTTCGTTCTCCCTGACCTTTTCAATCAGGCTCAAAACATCGCCCATACCGAGGATTCTTGATGCAACCCTGTCGGGATAAAAAGGCTCAAAATCGTTTATTTTCTCACCGATTCCGGCAAATTTTATGGGCTTTGATGTAATTTTCATTATGGATAAAGCAGCACCGCCCCTTGCATCACCGTCCATTTTGGTGAATATGGAACCGGTTATGCCAATCTCATCGTTAAATGTTTTTGCCACATTGACGGCTTCTTGTCCTATCATTGCATCAGCAACAAACAGTATCTCGTTGGGGCTAACCTTAGTTTTGATTTTTTTAAGCTCATCCATCAATTCGCTATCTATCTGCAAACGTCCGGCTGTATCGAGAATAATTATATCCCTTCCGTTTTGAGAAGCATACTTTACGGCATTTTCTGCTATCTTTTCAGGCTTTTCCTCTTGCGAGAAGACAGGAATATCAATTGATTTTCCAAGCACCTGAATCTGTTTAATAGCAGCCGGTCTGTAGATATCGCAAGCCACAAGCATGGGCTGCCTTCCTTTTGATTTAAGAAATCTCGCCAGTTTTGCTGCCGTGGTTGTTTTTCCGCTTCCCTGAAGCCCTATGAGCATAATGATAAAAGGTCTCGTTTTAATCACAAGTTGCGTTGCTTCGCCGCCGAGCAAGTCTGTGAGCCTCTTATGCACGGCTTCTATAATTATCTGTCCAGGCGTTAAGCTCTTTTCAAGCTCTTTTCCGTCTAAATCCTCTTCCAACTCTTTTATAAAACTCTTTACGACCTTATAATTTACGTCGGCTTCAAGAAGGGCAAACTTAACCTCTTTTAAGGCAACACGCAAATCATCTTTGCTTATCGTTCCTTGACCTTTTAGCTTTTTTAAAATATCGGTAAGTTTGTCGCTCAAATCAGAAAACATACGTCACCACCTTAAAAAACAGCGTATAATACTATTACAGAAAGGATTGTATGTCAATACTTAAATAGTTTTGTGCCAATAAAACCTAAACCCGTTTTGCTTTTTTGAGGATGCGCCGAGCGGCTTTATTTGTTGACATAAGCACGGTATAAAAGGTATGGTTAAAACAAAGCAACCTGCCAATTAAGGAGCTGTAGTTATAAAAAGATTTATAGTTGATTTCTTCAAGTTTGTCGGAATAAACGGAAAACTAAGCTGGATAAAGGACATACTTTTTTGGATTGCTCTTCTTTCTGCCATACCTGTTCGTGTTTTAATTCTACCTGCAGTTTCAAACAGTAATGCGTTTTGCAATTATTCTTTATTTGCCGATTTAATTTTATTAGCCTTTTGCGAGGAGATTTTTTTCAGGGGTTTTTTAATGCCTGCTATTGCATATAAACTAAAGGGTCGAATATCTGTTTTTGGTTATTCAAACATAGCTGCAGCTTTTGTTTTTTCACTTTTTCATCTTTTTACACACAACCTCTTTTGGTCTTTCTCTGTTTTTATCCCCGCCCTTATCTATGGATATTTCAGAGAAAAACACGACTCGATACTCCCCGCCGTTGTTTTGCATTTTTTCTATAATCTGGTTTATTTTTGTGCGTAAAAAAACAAATGTCTGCAATAAAAAATTGAAACCTAAAAATGTTTTATTTTCATATTCTTCAACAGTCTATCTTTATTAGGATTTTTATTTAAAAAGGTATTATGTCCCGACTATAAATACAAAAT
>WGCD01000129.1 GCA_015493995.1 Desulfurellaceae bacterium | reverse complement strand
TTTCGGGTCTATATCCACATATTTAGATATAACCTTTATAATATCCTGCCTTAAATCATCCAAAAACGGCGCTTTGTTTGCCGCTCTTTCGTGGGCAAGAATTATCTGCAATCTCTCTTTTGCCTTATTGGCACTTGTTTTTTTTCGTTTCTTAAAAAAATCAAAAAACATATCCGCTATTCCTTAAAAAAGTTTATTATGCTTTGCAAAAATCCCTTCTTTTCTTCCGTAATTTCCATAAACGGCACATCTTCACCCAAAATCCTTTTAACTATATTTTTATACGCAGCTCCGGAGTTGGAGTCCTTATGCAAAACAGACGGTTCTCCTATATTTGTGTAGCTGACTATGTTGTTATCTTCAGGAACAACACCAATCAAGGGTATACTCAATACCTGAAGCACATCGTCTTTGCTCATCATATCGCCCTTTCTTACCAAAGTTGGATTTATCCTGTTTATAATTAGGCTCACCTGCGTTTTGTCGTTTGATTCCAATATACCAATAACCCTATCTGCATCCCTAACCGCAGATATCTCAGGCGTGGTCACAATTATAATTTCATCCGCCGGAAGCATAGCGTTTCTAAATCCACTTTCTATTCCTGCAGGCGAATCAAGAATCACATAATCAAAATCTTTTTTTAATTCGTTTGTCAAACCTATGATTTGCTCGGATGTGACAGCCGATTTATCCCTCGTTTGAGCAGAAGCTATTAAAAACAGGTTTTCGGTTCTCTTGTCTTTAATGAGAGCCTGATTGATTTTGCAGGCTTTTTCAACGATATTTACAACATCATACACTATCCTGTTTTCAAGACCCAATATCATATCGAGGTTTCTCAAGCCGATATCCAAATCTATCGTAACGACCCTTTTACCCGAAAGAGCCAACCCAAGCGCAAGATTGGCAGAAGAGGTAGATTTACCGACACCCCCTTTACCCGATGTAATTGTCAAAACTTTTCCAGACATAATTTACTCCGTTATCTCTTTAATTTTAACCACTCCTCATAGGTGCTTATAACAATATTCCCCTCATTCACATACGCCACCTCAGAAGAAGCAGCGCTTCTGTTTCTTATCTTCACACCCTCCTCAGGGGAGCGAGTTATAAAATCCCCTATTCTTATCTGTGGAGGATTCATAGAAAATGCAAAAATTACAGCTTCGTTATTCCCACCGTATCCGGCGTGGGGTATTCCGTCCAAGTTACCGAGAACAAATATATTGCCGGTTGCATATACATAGGAGTTTGAGTTAACATTTCCTGCAACTATTAAATCGCCGTCCACTCTTATTGTTTGACCGTTTCTTAAATTTCCCTTGAATGTTGCAGCCTGCTCTTCTTCTCTCTCAGCCAAAAGATGCATATTTCTCGTCTCTATGATAGGGACATCTGTAGGGCAGCCTTTCTTATTTGCCAAAACGACGGCATTAATATCAATATCCTTTTCCTTTAAAAAATATATTATATCGTTTGCGTAGAGTTTGTTTTTCTCGGTTAATTTAAGCGTCACTATGGTGTTTTTCAAAAAATGGGCGCTGCTTGATATTACTATATCAAGCTCCTTTTTAATCTCATTTATATCTTCGGCTTTGATTTCAATTTCGAAGCCTAAAAAATTCTTTCCTTTTATTAAAACTTTTCCCATCTGAAAATAAATATCATATAATTCGCCATAATTCAACAACATTTGCAGTTTACATAAAAACTTGACAAAACGTATAATCTTAAAATAAATATGACAACTTAATTTTGGAGGGTGTTATGAATATTTTGATATACGGAGGTGGCTCTTTGGGCTTGCTGTTTGCAAGATACCTCTCAAAAAAACACAAGATTGAAATCATATCCAAAAAAGAAAAACAAGAGGCAGTTGAGAAAAACGGTCTTACTTTCATTAAAGACTCAAAGAAAGAAAAGTTAGAGCTAAAATTATTCACAAACATAAAAGAAACTTCGCTTAAACCCGAATTCATTATTTTATCTGTCAAATCTTTTGATATTGACAACTCTCTGTCGGACATATCAGCCTTTTTTAAAGACATACCGGTTATAACGATTCAAAACGGTGTCTATGCGGAAAGTGCAGCTAAAAAGAGTCTCGGCAAAGAAAACGTGTTGCCGGCTTATGTTATGATAGGCTCCAAAACGATAAACAGCCATACAATTGAAGAGTTTTTAAACGAAGGTATGAAAATAGGGTATTTGAGTGAAACTTCCAAAGAAGAGGCAGGAAGGATAAACGGTGTGTTTAACGAATGCGGCATAAAAAGCGTTTTAAGCGACAACATTATGAAACAGAAGTGGCACAAGATGATGTTTTACTGTGCCGGCGCAACGCTAAACAGCTTAACCGGAACAAAGAATTTGGAGGATGAGAATATAAAATGGACGGTTGAAGCTGTTTTAGATGAAATAACACGGGTTTTAAAAACCTTAAAAATTGATTTTGATTCAGAGGAGCTTGCAAGCGAGGTTTTTGAATTTCTTATGAGATTTAAACCCAAAAGTTGGAGTGCAAGTGTGGGTGAAGATTTAAAAAAAGGCAAAAAAACAGAGATAGATTATCTAAACGGATATATAGTCAAACTTGCAGAAGGATTAAATATAGAAGTCCCCTTAAACAAATTACTGACATCAATGGTAAAAACAATAGAGAAGACAGGCTATTTTACAACTATGAACATAAGATAAAATGGCGGAGAGAGAGGGATTCGAACCCTCGGTGCAGGTTTTGCCCACACACTCGCTTAGCAGGCGAGCGCCTTCAGCCAGCTCGGCCATCTCTCCTTTGAACGTGGCGGAGGAGGTAGGATTCGAACCCACGGAACCCTCACGAGTTCAACGGTTTTCAAGACCGCCGCCTTCAACCACTCGGCCACTCCTCCTCAATTTTCATAAAATAAATTAACAAACTTCTTGAGCTTTTTCAAGTTTAAACTTACAACGCGGAATCTTTTATAATCGCCGTAAATCTCTATTTTTCGGAAAAATCAAGAGGACTAAATAAAAGAAGAAACAGATGATTCGTTTTTTTTGCTGTAATCTCCTCTATATTCTTCATCGAGAAGCTCCGATATGCTCTCCATAATTATATTGGTTGCCTTCTCGAAAACCTCGTTTAATTCTTTGCTCTGCTCGGTAAAAGGCACAAAATTTTCGGATATATCAAACTCCTTTGAAATCTCATTGAGCATTATAGGCTTTCCTATTCTATAAACAATGGTTTTGTTGCTCTTCGGGAATGGTAGGTTTCCGTCGTATGCCTTATCGCTTCCGTTGCAGCCGACAGGAACAACAGGAACCTTTAAACTCAAAGCCATCTGTGCTATGCCCGGCTTTCCCTTTATCAGTTTTTTTGAGCGTGTGCCTTCAGGGAATATAATGAGATTGAGACCTTTGTTATAAACGGCATCCCTGTTTAGCTCCCTTACTTTCTCCATTAAACTGTAAAACAGGTTGTTTATATATTTTCTATAGGAATTAAGCGACGGGTCAAACTCGTCGTGCGGGGTTTTGATTAGCTTCAACACCCTTTTATCGCTGCATTTATCAAGTGCCTCTTCATCCTCTTTACCCTCTATATAGGCTTTTAATAGCCTAAAATCATCCTCTTTCAATTTTTCCTTTTTGCCGAACATATCGACAAAATCTTTGGCAATCAAATATCCCTTGGACGGAACAGGTATATTACCGGTCCACTTCATAAAACTCGCAACGAATCTGCTTTCGTAATACTTGCCCTTAACCCACGTTGCAGTAAACGGATGCTTTATATTTAATCTGTCCTTATTTTTCCAAAGGTAAAACTGGAAGGGCCAGTAGTTGTATCTGTCGGTGTGATTCATAGCAAATATAACCGGTCTGTCCTGCAAATTTTCCACACCTTCAAAAACTATTTTGAGCTTTTTAAAAAAATAGACGGGCAACAGAAATGTTTCTCCTATGAATAACTGCCCGTACGGAATCTGGTTTAGGTGAGCCTCGTTTACAAAACGAACTATATCCACACTATTTCTCCTCTAAAAAGTGGAGCGGATGACGGGTCTCGAACCCGCGACTTCAAGCTTGGGAAGCTTGCGCTCTACCATCTGAGCTACATCCGCAACTAAATCTAAAAATATCCTATAAGCGTAAAAAAATCAAGTGCAATAAGCTCACTTGAATATTTAAAAAAGCATTATAAACCCCGCTAACAATCAAAAAATACGTTCAATGCCCCCAACAATCAGAGCAGTGTCAAAAGATTTGATTTTTTTCTTTTTTTTATTAGAATTTTTGTATGTTTAAAAAATTTAATGAAAAACACTACTTAACAGCTATATATATTGCAAACATCATAGTATTTGCCGTCATAATTTTTGCTTTTAATTATATGGAAAACAACCAGAAAAAGGCTATCTATAATTTCGTATATAACCAGAAAATAGAACAAGATAAAAAAGATATAAGACTTGAAACATACTCGGTTATCACTTTCATTGACAGTTACACAAAATTGATTATATCCGATACATACGAAAGATTGAAAGACAGCTTGAGAATAGTAAAAAAAGAGATTACACAGCCCATTTTAGAAAGTCAATTGGAGCTTTTAAGTAAAGAAAACGGTGTAAAATTAGCCGTGTTCAACGACAACAAAAGTGCCAATATCGACTTTATCTCCTTGAAAGAATGTAAGCCGTATAAAAATGATATAATATCAAACTTCGGTGATATAGCTTTAAAAATATGTTTTTCTCCGACAATAAAAGCTGATAAAAATCCGGAAAAATTTCTTGTAGCCTCTACACAGTTGGACAACGGTACAACTCTTATTGCTTATAAACCTATGCTTGAGGTAGAAGATAAAATTATGGATTGCGTTTTCCCTAAATTACAAAACTTCATCTTTAAAGATAAAAATAAAGACAGCTATTTTTTTATAGTAAAAATATTAAACCTAAACGGCGGAAAAAATTTCGCTATGAACATATACAACAAGTCGCTCGGCATAAGTATTGGAAAAACCGCATCATCTTCGGGAACAGATGCAAAAGGCAATCATTATAGAGAAAAGTATATACAGGCTTTAAAAAAATACGGTGAAACATACTCCAAATACTGGTATTCATCACCTACAACAAACAAACCTCAACTGAAAATATCGTTTAGAAAATACTACGAACCTCTTCAATGGATGGTGGGAACAGGTTTTTATGTTAACAGGATAAAGGCACAAGCAAATGCATTCACAGAGAATATGTTTAAGCATATTAAAACTTTTCAAATTGCACTTCTTGTTTTATACATTTCGACACTACTTATGATTTACTTCATCAATTCAAAATTCCTTTCTGTAGCCACTGATGATACAAAAAATATAACAAGCAAAATATCGGATAAAATAGCTGAGATTACACCGATTAACACAGATAGTTTGCATTTTGAAAGATTTAAAGCGATAGCAAATGCACTAAATAACTTTTCCGAGACACTGCAATTAAAAGAAGATAAGATAGAACAAAACAGGATTGAATTTCTAAAAACATTCATAAACATCGTTGAAATCAGAGATATATACACAAAGGGGCATTCCCAAAGAGTGGCAAAATATGCCCAAGAAATAGGCAAAATATTAAATCTATCCGAACAAGAGCTCTATAATTTATACGTTTCCGGCCTTTTACACGATATAGGCAAAGTTGCAATACCCGACAGTATTTTATTAAAACCCGGCAAACTTAGCAAATACGAGTATAAGATAATGAAGTACCATCCTGAATTTTCATACGATTTGGTAAAAAATATAGAATTTTTTAAAAACATATCTAC
This sequence comes from Desulfurellaceae bacterium, assembly GCA_015493995.1. Lineage (GTDB taxonomy): Bacteria > Campylobacterota_A > Desulfurellia > Desulfurellales > Hippeaceae > S144-51. The sequence goes on along the minus strand of WGCD01000129.1, from coordinate 13,246 downwards.
ATTCATTAAACAACACCACGAGCGCTGCGACGGAAGCGGCTATCCTGATGGCTTAAAGTGTGAGGAAATTACCCTTGAGGGAAAAATATTGGCTATAGCTGATGTATTTGACGCACTTGTTACAACAAGACCATACAGAAAGTCGTTCAGTCTCTCTCAAGCCATTGCAATTATGAAAGATATGCCTTTAGACCAGTCGATTATTAATAAAGTAGAACCACATCTAAAGGATATCTATTTTGAAGAGAATATTGATCAAGATAATCTTTCATCCAAAATTGCAGATGTTGAGGAAAGTAGAATAACTCTTTTTGAAATAGATACCCTAACAGGTCTATATAAGATTAAGCGTCTAATCGACTATATCGACGGTTTGATAGACAACAATATTGAATTTTATCTGTTTATGATAGATATAAAACATCTAAAAAAGATAAACTACACATTTGGCTACGAAAAAGGAAATGAGATAATTTTACAATTTGCAAATTCCATAAATGAAATAAGGGATGCGCAGCATAGAACCAGGGTGGGTTCAAACTATTTTGCATTTGTATATATGGGCAAAAAGCCGGCGGAAATTAAGAAAGAGCTTGAAAAACGATTGAACTCCATTGAAATTGATAACCAGCAAATAGAGTACTTTGTAACCTACTTAACATCACACAACATAAAAAATGCTGAAGAGCTGATATACTTTGCAGAAATGCAAATAGAAAGTATGAAATTTTCAGCCTACAGAAAAAGTTAAATATTGCCGCTTACAAATTAAGTCAAACCCCTAAACAAAACAATACGGGTCAACAGCCATATAGTCGCCGAAATAGGCATCGGCTCTTGCCCTGCAGCCTCCGCAAACATTTATATACCTACAGGTCGCACATTTTTTGTTATAGTTTTGAAAATCTCTCATATCCTTAAAGATTTTTGAGTTGTGCCAAATCTCCAAAAATCCTGTCTCAAGCACATTTCCCGCACTGCGCAAAAAATAGCTGCAAGGTTTTACCTCTCCGTCATATCCTATAAAGGCAATCTTTTGACCGGCTATACATCCCTTTGCACCACCGGTTGAAAATTTTAGATTCCTCCTTTTGAAATCTATTTTCTGCTTTTTTGCCTCCATATCGCACAGTGCATAATATTCAGGTGCACAGGTAGGTCTGATAAACATCTCTTTTTCTTTAAGCTCAAGGTAGAAATGCCACTTTAATATCTCACGGTAGTCCTCTTTTGATATAAGCTCGTCAAATATATCCTTACCCCTTCCCGTGGGCACGATTATAAACATATACCAGGCGTCTGCTCCTATCTTTTTGGCAAGTTTATACGTATTTTCAATGTCGTGTTGATTGCGCTTCGTAAAAGAAGAGTTGATTATAAAGCTCAAGCCCTCTTTTTTAAACAAATCCGCCGCTTTCAAGGTTGCATCAAAAGCACCTTTAACGCCTCTGAAATTATCGTGAACCGATGCACTTGAACCGTCTATACTCAAAGAAGCAACATCAAAATTTTCTTTTATTTCTTTTGCGTTTCGCTCATTAACAAGCGTTCCGTTTGTTGCAAGACCAACCCTCATCCCCTTTTTTCTTACATATTGAGCTATATCAAACACATCACTTCTCAAAAGAGGCTCTCCTCCGGTCAAAACCACAACCGGCTTAAATTCTTTTGATATTTCGTCTATTACATTGATGATTTCTTTATAGCCCAATCTATCCTTTAAATTCATAGATGCGTTTGTTCTGCAGTGCACACAGTTAAGATTACATCTTGGCGTAATCTCAAAAGCAAGCCATTTAAGTTCAAAACTGTTCATTTCGACACCTTCTCCACATCCTCACGCCTACCGACAACCATAAGCGTGTCGTCTTTTTTGATAACTTCATCCGGCAGCGGATTTATATTCAAATCGTCCTTTCTTTCAATACCTATTATATTCAAAGCATACCTGTTCCTGACATCAAGTTCTTTTATGCTTTTATCAAAAAACGCACTCGGCGCTTTTATTTTGGCAAACACATAGCTTTTTCCTGCGGCAAGCGTCTGTATTATATCAATACCCGCCAAACTGTTTCCCAAATTAATACCCATCTCTTTTTCGGGAAATATTACCTTGTTTGCACCGACCTTCGCAAGAATTCTGCCGTGCAAAGGCGTTATGGCTTTTGCATAGATATTCTTAATGCCGAGGCTGTGCAGTATGGCAACAGCCATAACACTCGCCTCTATATTTTCGCCTATCGAAACAACAACGGTATCGGCTTCAGCCATACCAATCTCTTTTAGAGCCTTCTCATCAAGGCAGTCCGCTTGATATATATTTTCTATCTCCTCTGCCATATCCTTTATAATATTTTCATTTTTATCAATACATATCACATCTTTATTCAACTCAATCAAACGTTGAGCAACGCTTCTTCCGAATCTGCCCAAACCCACTATTCCGTATAACTTACTCATAAAAATACCCTCCCCTCGGGCAATTTATAGCTTCTCGATTTTCTTTTTTTCAATAGAGCTATGGAGAATGTAAACAGTCCTACCCTTCCCAAAAACATCAAAACAATTATCATAAACTTACCAAAATTGTTAAACTCTGACGATAAACTCAAATGTTTACCCACCGACAGACCGACTGTTGATATGGCAGATACAACCTCAAACAAAACGCTCAAAAAAGGGAATTTCTCCACATCACTCAATACAAAAGATGTAAATACAACAGCTATGGATGATAGAGAGAATATAACAAAAGCCCTCTGTATCACTTCAGACGGCACCTTTCTTTTAAAAGCAGTTGTTTCTTCCTCGCCTCGAATATAGGAATATATGGATAAAAAAACTACAAAAGCCGTAGTTGTTTTTATTCCTCCGCCTGTTCCTGAGGGAGAGGCTCCTATAAACATAAGAATCACAAACAAAAACAGCGTAGATGAGTGCATATAACTGATATCGACGGTATTAAAACCCGCCGTTCTCGTTGTAACACTCTGAAACAGACTCACAAGCATATCCTTAAAAATCCCGTGGTGCTGCAGCATTCCGTTTCTTTCAATAAAAAATATAAAAAAAGCACCGAAAACAATCAAAAAAACGGTTGAGCTTACCACAATTTTTGTGTGGAGAGAAAGCCTTTTAACCTTTTTTGCTCTAAACAAAATTATATCATCGATAACCAAAAAACCTATACCGCCGAGAACTATAAGCCCCATAACAACAAAATTAACGATTATGTTGTATTTAAAGGCAACCAAAGATGTATTAAATAGAGAAAACCCTGCATTGTTGAAGGCGCTAATCGAGTGGAATATGCCGTAGTATATGCCTACGGCTCCAAATTTATTATAAAAAACAGCAGAAAGCAAAACAGCGCCTGTAATTTCACACAACAAGACAAAAATCAAAATTCTTTTAAAAAACCCCAACAAATCGTACATCGTAGGATAGTTTAGCGATTCCTTCAAAATCAATTTATCCTCATACGATAGTTTTTTTCTAAAACTTAAAAGAAAAAAGGAGGTAATACTCATATACCCCAAACCGCCCACCTGAATCAAAAAAAGAATTGTAAGCTGTCCGATTAGAGTTAATTTAGATAAGCTCACAACACTTAAACCTGTAACGCAAACGGCAGAGGTTGACATAAAAAGGGCGTTTATAAAAGATAGATTATTTTTTGCCGAAACAGGAAGCATAAGAACGATGCTTCCCAAAATAAAAAAAAAAAAAAAACCGAGAATTATCGTTTGTAGGGGGTTTTTATGTTTTATCATCAAAGTTTATCATAGTTTTTATGTTATAAATCTTCTTATTCTGGCTTTCGTAATAAATCCTGGTTAAAAATTCGCTGATTATGCCAATACCGCCTAAGTTTATCCCTGTTAAAATAAGCAATACGCCCATCAAAAGCAGAGGTCTGTTTCCTATATTCATACCGAAAAAAATCTTTTCTACGGCAAGGTATGAATCGATACCAAAACCCAAAGCAAAAAGGAAAAAACCTATAATTCCAAAAAAATGTATAGGGCGTGTAACGAATTTTTGCATAAAATACATTAAAATGAGGTCAACTATAACCCTGAATGTCCTGGAGAGGTTGTATTTGCTTTGACCAAACTGTCTCGGATGGTGTCTCACCGGAATCTCCGTTATGCTTGCACCGTAAATATTTGCCAAAACAGGTATAAACCTGTGAAGTTCACCGTACATATGCAAGTTTTTGGCAACATCGCTTCTGTAAGCTTTTAAGGAACATCCGTAATCATGCAGATCGACCTTTGTAATCCTGCCTATAAGCCAGTTTGCAACCTTGGAAAATGCCACACGCTTCTTTTCGTCTTGTCGATTCTTCCTCCATCCGCTCACAACATCGTAGCCCTCTTCAATTTTTTGAAGCAGTGCCGGAATATCTTCAGGGTCGTTTTGTAAGTCTCCGTCAAGACTAACTATAACATCACCTTTTGCATAATCGAATCCCGCAGCCATTGCAGCCGTCTGACCGAAATTTCTTCTAAATCTTATAATTTTTAGATTTTTATCTCCCTTTGCAAGCTGCTGCATCACTTCAAATGTTCCATCGCTGCTTCCGTCGTCAACAAAGATAATCTCATAATCATAGCTGTTTTTAACCATAACGTCTTTAATTTTTTTATGCAGTATAGCAACGTTATCTTTTTCGTTGTATATGGGCACAACAACAGATATTTTCACATCAGGCTCCTAAATCTTTTTATTGTCTCATTATAATCCTTTTCCTTAAATATAGCGCTTCCGGCAACAAAAACATCAACTCCGAGCTTAGATAGGGTTTTTATGTTGTCCGCATTAACTCCGCCGTCAACCTCTATTAGATATTTATAGAGATTTTGTTTTCTTAAATCGTTCAAATACCTTATTTTATTGTTAACGCTGTCTATATACTGCTGTCCTCCGAATCCCGGATTAACACTCATAACCAAAACCATATCCAAATCTTTTGCTACATACTCTATTACGCTCGGATGGGTTGCAGGATTTAAAGAAACGCAAGCCTTTAAACCGAGCTGCTTTATATGTTGGACTGCTCTATGAAGATGGATACAGGCTTCCGAATGCACGGTTATATAATCCGCTCCGGCATCTGCATAAACATCAATCCAGTCGTCAGGTTTTTCTATCATCAGGTGAACATCAAGCTCCACGCTGCTTATCTTTTTTATCTGCTTTATTATAAAAGGTCCAAATGTAAGATTCTTAACAAAATGACCGTCCATAACATCGATATGTATCAAATCCGCACCTGCGGTGCACACGTTAACAATCTCTTCTTCAAGATGTAAAAAATCCGCCGACAGGATGGACGGAGCTATTAATTTTCTATCTGTTTTCAATCCTTTTCACCTCAACTTTCACTATCTTATTTCCTTCGGTTTTTATAACCTTAATTCTAAATTTATCCGTAAAGTCAAGCTCCTCGCCCTCAGATGGTATTTTATCAGCTAAATCGTAAATAAGACCGCCTACGGTTTCATAATCCTCCATATCCTCGGTTTTTTCAATATCCAACTTCTCGCAAAAATCGTCCAAATCCATTCCCGCATCAACAATAAATGTGTTTTCATTTACCTCAACAAACTCATCTTCCTCCGCTGAGTCATACTCGTCTCTGATTTCTCCGACAATTTCTTCAAGTATATCCTCCATTGTGGCAATGCCCGCCACGCCTCCATACTCATCAATGACAATTGCCAAATGAACCCTTTTTGACTGAAATTCCTTAAAAAGGTCGTATATATTCTTGGTTTCAGGGACAAAAAACGGCTTCTTTATCATATTTTTAAGGTCAATATTCAAATTTTTCAAACCTTCTTTAGCATACATTATCAAATCTTTAACATAGAGAATACCTGCAATATGGTCTAAATCGTTCTCATAAACCGGTATTCTCGAATATTCATACTCCTCTATAACCTTTAGAACATCGTCAATAGTCGATTCTATAGAGACAGCAACCATTTCCGTTCTCGGCACCATAATTTCTTTTACAGAAATATCCTTTATATCCATTATGTTGTGCATCATCTCTTTTGTCTCGTCTTCCAGAATCCCCTCTTCTTCACCTACATTAATCATAAATTCAATCTCGTCCTCTGTTATTAAAGGCTGTTCTTTATCTATCTTCCCGCCCATAATTTTTATGACAACCTTAACGAACACATTGATAATATAGGTAAAAGGATAAAACAGATAGTAAAGTAAAACCAAAGGTCTGATAAAAAAGGCGGAAATAGCCTCAGAGTTGTGTTTGGCAAACGTTTTCGGAGTTATCTCACCGAAAAACAGAATTAAAATTGTCATAACTGCTGTAGTAACAGCTATTTGAGATGAGCCGGAGAGTTTATTTGCCAAACTGCCTGCCAAAACCGAGGCAAATATGTTGGCAACGTTATTTCCTATTAAAATCGTGTTGAGCATTTTGTTTGGGTGCTTCATCCATAAATTAAAGTACTTGGCGTTTTTTGAGCCGCTTTTAACAATTTGAGCAACCTTGATTTTGCTAAGAGATGTCAAAGCCGTTTCGGAAGATGAGAAAAAAGCGGATACAATCAATGATAGAACAATTAAAATAATTTCGGTATTAACCTCCAAATCTCTTCTCCTTTAAAAGTGTTTAAAACCGAGCCGTTTGATATTCAATTGTTTTGAATTTTTAATGACGCTTACGCCAAAACCCTCTTTGACTTCGCCTATTTTTGTAACATTGTCAATACTATTTAACACGCCGTCATATTTTACAGGCGCACAAAACACAAGCTCATAGTCTTCACCGCCTGAAATCATATTCTCTTTATCAACAAAATCAGCATCACAAAACGGTATTTTATCAAAATCTATTTCAATGGCAACCCCGCTGCACTCACATATATGCAAACAGTCCTGCAAAAGCCCGTCGCTTACATCTATCATAGCACTTGCGTAATTTTTCACACTAAAAGATTCTTTAAGCCTCGGATAGGGGTTGTTGTGCCTTTCTTTGCACTCCTCATATCCGTCAATATTTTTTCTTATAGCTTCAAGCCCGGCATACGAACAGCCTATCTTACCTGTCACATAAACGCTGTCCTTAACCTTGGCACCGCTTCTTTTTACAGATTTCCCTTTTTCATTTACACCAATAAGCGTCACGGTTATGGAAAAAACCGAGCTTTTTGTCGTATCACCCCCAAGCAAATCAATTCCAAACTCATCGGCAAGAAAATAAAAACCCTTCATAAAAGCCTTCACATACTCAAGCTTCATATCACTCAAAGAAATTGACAAAAATGCCCACTTCGGTAAGGCAGCCATTGCAGCAATATCGCTTATACTGACTGCGAGAGATTTCCTTCCAAGATTGAAAGCATCCGTATTTTTTAAGAAATGAACGCCTTCAACAAGCGTGTCGGTTGTCACAAGAAGCTCCTCTTCTTTACCCATATCAATTACAGCACAATCATCGCCAATTCCTCCGCTTAACTTACGGTTTGCCATATTCTTAATAATTTCTATCAAGCCGAATTCGCCGACTTCGGATATTTTCATAGTGTATCGTTTTCCCTTTTTTCGAAATATTTAACCTTTTTTGTTGTGTATTCCTGTTCCACCTTTGAGTTCTTATAGTTGTGGGGGTAGAGATAAGGTTTTGTCGGATGAGATTTTAAATGCGGCGGAACATCAAGGATAACACCGTTTTCGATGTCTTTAAGCGCCTTCTTTACGGCAGCATAGCTCGAGTTTGATTTCTTAGTTTTAGCCAAATACACGCAGCAGTGGGCAAGATTGATGTAGCACTCCGGCAAACCTATATCCTTAACTATGTTCAGCGTACTTGATGCTATGTTTATGGCGTTATTGTCTGCCAATCCCACATCTTCACTTGCAAAAATGCACATCCTTCTTGCTATAAATTCCGGGTCTTCGTTTGCCTTTATCAACCTCGCAAGGTAATATAAAGCAGCATCAACACTGCTTCCCCTCAAGCTCTTTATAAAAGCGCTAATTAAATCGTAGCGCTGGGTTTCATTATCAAATCCGACATCAACATCGAAAAAATCGTTTAGATTATCTTTAGTTATATGAAAATCCGCAACCATTTTTATTATATTTACAAGCCTTCTTGCATCCTTAGAAGCATAGAGAACAATCCTATCCAAAAAATCGTCGTCAACTTCCAATCCAAGGCAACCAACTCCTTTTTTGGCTATCTTTTTCAGGGATAAGCCGTCAAGAGGTTTAAACTCATACACAAAACATCTTGAGCGCAGGGCTTTTGTCAGCTTAAAATACGGGTTGTAGGTTGATGTTCCCACCATAACAACCCCGTCGCTCTCTAAAAAAGGAAGAAGAATGTCCTGCTGTCTTTTGTCAAATCTGTGAATCTCATCTACAACAAGCAAAAGCGGCTTTACCTTTAAAGCATTTCTCAAATGCGCAGAAGACGAAGATGTGGCATTGATATGGATAAAGTGTGTATTGTGTTTTTCCGAGAGCATTTTCGCATAACTTGTTTTACCGCAGCCCGGAGGTCCGTATAAAATCAAAGAGGGCGGAAGTTTATCAGCATAATAGAATTCATACAGCGGCTTATTTTTTCTAAGCAGATGCTCCTGGCCGAACAGTTCTTCTAAATTATGCGTTTTAAAACAACTCTCGCTATCGTCATCCATAAGAAACACCGTTAAATGTGGTTTCCATAGACGGCATATTACTATTTTTTAGGAATATTATCAATATTGTTTAACTTTACTGAAAAGAGTGTCTTTTTAGACATGCAAATATAGATCATTTTTATGACACTGATTTTCTATTGACAATTTCTCTGTCAACGTATATGTTTGTTGTTAGTTAGCGTTAATGAGAGATTTAATCGCTAAGTGTGTTTTAGTTTAAAGGATGTGCAGTTTGGCAAACAGTTTAAAAAATGACGGTTTTTATGGAAGAATAAAATGAAGTCTCCCAAATATATACTTTTTTCGGGTTTGTTTTTTATATTTGTTGCGACTTTGCTGTTTCTCAATATCTTCAAAGAGTACGAATCTGGCATCAAAACCATAAACAACGAGCTGACAGGCATACACAAAATCATAAAACTGCACAATCTCAATATATCCCTAAAAACACTAAGAGGTTTGAGCCAGCTTAGCGATAAAGACGCAGAAGAACTAAAAAACATACTCTCTGTCAATGAACAGACGGTTTTAAGGAAAATAGAGAAATTGACCGACAAAACCATAACAAAAGACTTCAAGTCAATCATTGCAATTAAACACTGTTCAAGCCTCGAGCTTTTCAATAAATACACCAATCTCATAAAGAAATTGGATAGACTGCGTGTTGAAACCTCTCAAAAATACTTTCTGTTTTTCGAACACGACAAAGAATCGTACTACCTGATGATGCTTACATCCATAAAAATACCAAAAACGATCGAGTATATGGGCAGATTAAGGGGCTTAATTTCGAGTGTTTTAAGCGGAAAAAACAGATATGAGGCGGTTAAAACTCAAACGGCAATTAATATGGGATACTTCTTAGAGCAAATTGACACGATAAAATACATAATATCCAAGCTGCCTCAGGACAAAGCAGAAATTTTAAACCAAAAAATCAATACAACTATGGCGAGCTTCTACGAATTAAAAAAAGACATATCAAACATAGCAAAAGACAAACACTCGATTAACGCTAAAGAGTATTTCCTAAAAGCATCCAAACTTATCGAGAATCTCAACGAACTTTTTGCTATAACCGAAAATATGCTTATAGACAATCTGAAAAAAACCAAACACAATATATTGGTTAAAATCTGGATTAATGTTGCAATATACCTGCTGCTTATACTTCTTGCCTCTTATGCAACATACAGATTTTATAAAAAATCGTCTATTGAAATGCTTGAGGATGAGAAAAGGAAAAAAGAGTGGCAGCTGAGAAACACCATAAGAGACGAGTTTATGAAAAACAGCTCTTTAAGAGAGTTGTGCTACGTGTTTCTATCCAAAATAACCGACTACTTTTGCGCCCTTAACGGTTCTATGTATATTTATGACAGCAACAACGACAAACTATATCTCGGGGCGGTTTACGGAATAGATGAAAAAAGAGCCAAAAAAACCCTGACTATGCACGAAAACGTAATAGGAGAGGTCGTTAAAGAGAAAAAAACAAAGATAATAACACTAAAACAAAATATAAATCTCGGCAATATAGACATTAAAAGCTCAAAACTCGTAACGGTGCCTATGATTGAACTTAATCAATGCACAGGAGCAATGCAGCTTTATTTTGACGACAGGTTCAAAAATGTTGATTTAAACTTCCTTGAAGAGATGGCTAACTTAGTCTCGTCATACATCTACAAATCGCAAAAAGACGAAATATCCAAGAACTACTTTGAGCTTATTGACAAATACGTGCTAATATCAAAGACGGACTACAACGGGATTATAACACAGGTCAGCAGCTATTTTTGCGAACTTTCGGGATACAGAAGAAGTGAGTTGATAGGCAGTACCCACGCATTGATGCGCCACCCAGACACAACAGATGAAAAAATAAAGGAGTTGTGGGAAACAATTAAACAAAAAAAGGTGTGGAGAGGCGAAATAAAAAATAAAAAGAAATCAGGAGAAATATTTTGGCTATACACCGTTATTACGCCGGATTTGGATATAAACGGCAATATCATAGGATTTACAGCCATAAGAAGCGACATAACCGACAAGAAGTACATTGAGCAGATTTCCATAACGGACGGCTTGACATCCCTATACAACAGACGACATTTTGACGAAATTTTCCCAAAACAACTAAAAATAGCAAAAAGACAAAATTCGCATCTTGCTTTCGCTATGGTGGATATAGACAAGTTTAAACAGTACAACGATATTTACGGACATCAAGAGGGTGACAGTGCGCTTAAAGCGGTTGCAAACATACTGAAAAACGGATTAAAAAGAGCCGATGACTACTCGTTTAGATTGGGCGGAGAGGAGTTCGGACTGCTCTTTAAATCAAAAACTAAACAGGGAACCATAGATATATGCGAAAGAATAAGACAGGGCGTTGAAAAACTGAATATTGAACATAAAGGAAACAACGCAAAACCGTTTTTGACTATCTCTTTGGGTGTTGTCCTTATTTCGCCGACAAGTTCGGCACTGCCGGAAGAGATATACAAAAAAGCCGATGAGGCGCTGTATAAAGCTAAAAACGGCGGGAGAAACAGGGTTGAGATTGTTGAAATATAGCTTTAATAACGCTTTTAATAATTCATCAAAAAATATCTATTTATTTAAAAACTTTTTATCTATAAAGTTCGTGTCGTAAGAATTCGAGATAAACTCGTTGCTTGTTAATATCTTTTTAAAAAACGGAATGCTCGTTTTTATACCCTCAACTACAAATTCATCCAAACATCGCAGCATTCTGAGCCTTGCCTCTTCCCTGTCGCTGCCTCTGACTATCAATTTGGCAATAAGCGAGTCGTAACTCGGGCTTATGCTCATACCTCCGTAAATCGCCGTATCAACTCTAACACCAGGACCCCCAGGTATAAATAGTTTTTCAAGTTTTCCGGGTGAGGGGTAAAAACGTTCCGGGTCTTCTGCGTTTATTCTGCACTCCATTGTGTGAAATTTAAGCGATATATCGCTCTGCTTCAAACTAAGCGGCTCTTTGGCAGCTACTGCTATCTGTTCTTTAATCAAATCAACGCCGTATGCCATCTCGCTTACGGGATGCTCAACCTGAATTCTCGTATTTATCTCAATAAAATAAAAATCTTCACCGTCAAACAGAAATTCCAATGTTCCCGCATTTCTATACCCCAAAGCTTTTGCAGCCATAACAGCCGTCTCGTGCAAACGCTCTCTTTTTTCACTGTTTAAAACACCTGAAGGGGACTCCTCCAACAACTTCTGATGTCTTCTTTGAAGCGTGCAGTCCCTCTCCCCTATGTGGATAATATCACCGTAATTGTCGCCCAAAACCTGCACCTCGATGTGCCTTGGATGCTCTATGAACTTTTCAAGATATATTTCATCCCTTCCGAAGGATATTTTTGCCTCCAGTTTTGCGGCTTTAAACTCCCTTATTAACTCATCTTCACTTCTTACTATTCTCATACCCTTGCCGCCGCCGCCCCAGGCAGCTTTTAACAATATCGGGTATCCGACCATAGAGGCTGTTTTTTTAAGGGTCTCCTCATCTTCGATAGAGCCGTTACTTCCCGGTATTGTCGGTATATCGAACTGCTTGAGAATAGACTTTACCTTTGCCTTGTCAGCCAAGCGCTCCATCGTTACAGCATCAGGACCGATAAATGTAACGCCCAAATCCGAACAGATGTTTGCAAAAGTGGGGTTTTCGGATAGAAATCCGTATCCCGGATGAACGGCGTCGCACCCTGAGGCTTCTATGGCTTGAGCCACGTTGAACAGGTTGAGGTAGCTGTCCTTTGCTGCGGCAGGTCCTATACAGATAGCTTCGTCGGCTAACTGAACCGGCATTGAATCTTTATCCTCTGTTGAGTAAATTGCCACAGTTTTAATTCCAAGCTCCTTTACAGCCCTTATTATACGCAAAGCTATTTCAGACCTGTTTGCTATAAGAATCTTTTTAAACATAGGCTAACCCAGTTTTTTAACTAAAAATAGAGGCTGGTCGTATTCAACCTTTTCGGCATTCTCTACCAATATTTTCTCTATCTTGCACGGAAATTCAGCTTCAAGTTCGTTCATTATCTTCATAGCTTCCAAAATACACAAAACATCTCCTTTTTTCACCTCATCACCGACCTCCACATAAGGTGGAGAGGTTGGAGAAGGCGCTCTGTAAAAGGTTGCAACCATAGGAGATTTAATCTCAATCAGGCTTTTATCCTGCTCTGCGGCTTGTTCTGCTTGAACCTCCTGTTTTTCTTTTGGAGAAGCATTGACACTCAAAACTTCAGTTTGAGGGGCGGCTGTAGTGTGAGTAACTATATTATCACCTACAAAAGCCTCTTTCCTTTTCAAAATAAGATGAACGTCCTCATCCTTATAATCAAATTCTACAAAATTACTTTCTTCAACAATCTTAATGACCTCTTCAATGGTTTTAACATCCATACGACAACCTCCAATTTTTTATAACACTTTTAAGGATAGCAAAGTTTAAATAATAATTCAAATATTAACTTTCAGCACCAAAAATAGAAACAGCAAACCTATTATTACCCTATAAACAC
>WGCD01000128.1 GCA_015493995.1 Desulfurellaceae bacterium | reverse complement strand
GCCGACGTAAACATGGTCAGGGTAGGAATAGGAAGCGACAGACGCATAGGCTACAGCTTCATCTACCCCGGCTGCGGCTACGGCGGAAGCTGCTTTCCCAAAGATGTTCAGGCTCTTGCGAGGATCGCCGAAGATGCAGGCTACGAACCCAAAATCATCCGTTCGGTCGAAGAGGTCAACAGAGCGCAGAAGAGGGTGCTCGCCGACAAGGTCGTAAAGCGTTTCGGAGAGGATCTTGCGGGCAGGGTGTTCGCTGTTTGGGGGCTCAGCTTCAAGCCTGAAACCGACGACATGCGCGAAGCCAGCTCCATAACGATCATAGACGAGCTTACAAAACGGGGTGCCAAGATAAAAGCGTACGATCCGAAGGCGATGGATGAGGCGAAAGACTTCTATCTAAAAGGAAACGAAAATGTCGAGTATGTCAAAAGCAAATACGACGCCCTCGACGGAGCCGACGCGATGATTCTGGTGACTGAGTGGAAAGAGTTTAGAAGCCCCGATTTCGAAGAGATTAAACAGAGGCTCAAAACCCCCATAATCTTCGACGGCCGCAACCAGTTCAATTCGAGAAAAATGCAGAAAAAAGGTTTCGAGTATCATCAGATAGGGGTAGATTTATGACAAAACTTTTATCATTGATAGGCAGAAATGAAGAACTCTTTACAGAAGATCTTAAGGAAAATGAAAATATATTACAAAATGAAGTATCTATATCTTCCTTCCTTGTAATAGGCGGAGCTGGTTCAATAGGACAGGCAGTAACCAAAGAGATATTTAAACGAAATCCTAAAAAACTTCATGTTGTTGATATCAGTGAAAACAACCTTGCAGAATTGGTAAGAGACATTCGCAGCTCTTTAGGATATATAAAAAATGAGTTTAAAACCTATGCTTTGGATATAGGTTCAGATATTTATGACTCTTTTATAAAAACAGATGGCAAGTACGATTATGTATTAAATCTATCGGCATTAAAACATGTCAGAAGCGAAAAAGACCCTTTCACTTTAATGAGAATGATCGATGTAAATATATTTAATACCGACAAGACACTGCAGCAATCTATTGAAAAAGGTACAAAAAAATATTTTTGTGTCTCGACGGACAAAGCCGCCAACCCCGTCAATATGATGGGAGCGAGCAAACGCATAATGGAGATGTTCCTTATGCGACGTAGTCTTGATATTAAAATTTCTACAGCACGATTTGCAAATGTAGCATTCTCTGACGGCTCGCTTTTGTACAGTTTTAATCAGCGTATTCAAAAACGCCAACCTATAGTTGCTCCCAATGACATCAAACGATACTTTGTAACACCCAGTGAGTCGGGAGAGCTTTGCCTGATGAGTACGATTTTTGGGGAAAACCGCGACATATTCTTCCCAAAACTCTCAGAAGCATTACACCTTATCTCCTTTGCGGACATTGCTGTAAAATATCTTGAAAATATAGGTTATGAACCACACTTATGCAAAGATGAAGAAGAAGCAAGAGAATTGATCAAAACTCTTCCTGATCAAGGCAAGTGGCCTTGCCTTTTTACAAAAAGCGACACTACAGGTGAAAAGGATTTCGAAGAGTTTTTCACCGAAAAGGAGATTCTGGATATGGAGCGGTTCAGAAACCTCGGTATCATCAAAAACGATCCATTATTTAACGAGTCTCTACTGGAACACTTTGAGCGGGAAATTAAGAAAATGCGCCAAAAAGGGAGTTGGAGCAAACAGGAGATTGTAGACCTCTTTTTTGAAATGATTCCGGACTTTGGCCACAAAGAGACTGGAAAGTATCTTGATGACAAGATGTAATATGGTAAAATTTGACGATATAATCGGCTTTATCAATAATCTTTACAAAACGGAGGATTTTCTCCCTCTGCACGAACCCATTTTCATCGGCAACGAAAAGAGGTATCTGAGTGAGTGTATAGACTCAACTTTCGTCTCCAGTGTTGGAAAATTTGTTGATCGTTTCGAGGAGATGGTAGCGGAATTTACAGGCAGCAGATACGCGGTAGCCACGGTCAATGGAACATCGGCTCTGCATGTAGCACTTAAAATAGTAGGTGTAGATGAACATTGTGAAGTAGTTACCCAACCACTAACGTTTATAGCGACTTGCAATGCCATAAGCTACTGCAATGCAAAACCGGTTTTTGTGGACGTGGACAAAGAGACGTTAGGAATGAGCCCAGAGAGCCTGAAAAGCTTTTTGAAAGAGCACACGAGCTTCGAAAATGGTGTCTGTATAAATAAAACAACCAAGAAAAAGATTGGCGCGGTTGTGCCGATGCACACCTTCGGCCACCCCTGCAGAATCGATGAAATCGCTCAAATTTGTAAAAAATACAATATACCGCTGGTAGAAGATGCCGCAGAGAGTCTGGGTAGCTACTACAAGGATAAACATACAGGGACTTTCGGTAAAGTCTCTGTTTTCAGTTTCAACGGCAACAAGACCATAACCACAGGCGGCGGCGGCATGATTATCACCGATAACGAAAATCTTGCAAAACGGGCCAAACACATCACTACTACCGCCAAAGTACCCCACCCCTACGAATATATTCACGATGAAATTGGATACAACTACCGCTTGCCGAACATCAACGCGGCGTTAGGGTGTGCCCAGATGGAGATGCTGGAAAAGATCCTGGCTGACAAACGCGAAACCGCAGAGGCCTATCGCGTATTTTTCAAGAATTTTGAAAACATCGGCTTCGTAGATGAGCCGGCAGAAGCACACAGCAACTTCTGGCTCAATGCCCTGCTCCTTCCGGACTCCAAGACAAAAGAGTCATTTCTTCAGACAACCAACGATCAGGGCGTTATGACGAGACCTGTCTGGCGGCTTATGAACCGCCTGAAGATGTTTGAAAGCTGTGAAACCATGCCTCTTCCAAATGCAAAATGGCTGGAAGAGAGAATCGTCAATATCCCTAGCGGTGCGAGGATAGGTAGATGAAACCGCTCGTTTTGGTTGGAGGGGGTGGCCACTGTAAATCGGTCATAGATGTAGTAGAAATGCAGAATGAATACAAAATTGAAGGAATTTTGGATACAAAAGAAAGAGTGGGCGACTCCGTTTTGGGATATACCATCATCGGAACAGATAAAATAATCCCTGAACTGGCACAGTCAGATGCATGGTTTTTCATAACTGTCGGGCAGATTGGACGTCCCGATCTTCGTATAAAGATTTTCGAAACGATCGGCAATTATACAGACAATTTAGCCACTATAATTTCACCATTGGCTCATGTATCCAAACATGCGAAAATTTTAAAAGGATCCGTTGTAATGCACTACAGCGTCGTCAATGCAAATGCAATAGTCGGAAACAACTGCATTATCAACACAAAAGCTCTGGTAGAGCATGATGCAGTGATAGAAAAACATTGCCATATAGCGACAGGGGCCATCGTCAACGGGGGCACTATGATTAGAGAAGGAAGCTTCGTAGGCAGCGGAGCCGTCACACAGGAGTATGTACAGACCCGCCCTTTCGCTTTCATCAAAGCCGGTTCTGTTTTTAAAGGATATCCCGATGCGTAAGGTCTTTATAATCGCCGAAGCCGGAGTGAACCACAACGGTTCACTTGATCTGGCCAAAAAGATGGTCGAGGCAGCGGCAGATGCAGGTGCCGATGCCGTAAAATTCCAAACCTTCAAAGCGGAAAAACTGGTTGCGAAAATGGCCCAAAAAGCATCTTACCAGTTAAAAACCACGGATGCTTCCGAATCTCAACAGGAAATGCTCAAAAAGCTGGAGATCGACAAAGAGGCACATCTGGAACTCCTTCAAGAGTCCAGAAACCGAGGCATCATGTTTCTATCAACTCCTTTCGATCATGAAAGTATCGAATTGCTCGATGAACTGGGACTGAAGATTTTTAAAATCCCAAGTGGGGAAATTACCAATCTTCCATACCTGCACCATATAGGCTCTTTGCGCAAGCAGGTGATTCTCTCAACCGGTATGGCCGACCTGGGCGAGATAGAAGATGCCCTGGACGTCTTGACGTCAGCCGGTACGCCATTGGATAAAATCACAGTATTGCACGCCAACACGATGTACCCAACACCGATGGAAGATGTCAATTTAAAGGCGATGCGGACTATCGGCTTTGCCTTCGGATGTAAAGTAGGCTACAGCGATCACACCTTGGGCATAGAAGTGCCTATAGCTGCGGCTGCCATTGGCGCAACAGTGATAGAAAAACATTTTACCCTTGACAGAACGATGAAGGGGCCGGACCACAAAGCTTCACTGGAACCCCATGAGCTTGCAATGATGGTCAAGTCGATTCGCAATATAGAAAAAGCATTGGGAACAGGCATAAAGAAACCAAGTCCAAGCGAAATGCCCAATATGAAAGTTGCCAGAAAATCTATAGTTGCATCTAGAGACATAAAAGCAGGGGAAATCTTGACAGAAGACAACCTCACTGTCAAACGACCCGGCAATGGAATCAGCCCTATGGAATGGGAAAAAGTCATAGGGACAAAAGCCCGACGTGACTACAAAAAGGACGATCTAATATGAAAAGGCGTAAAATATGCATAGTTACAGGTACACGTGCCGAATATGGTCTTTTCTATCCCATAATGAAAAAGATTGAAGCGTCAGATAAGCTTACTTTACAGCTTGTTGCTACAACCATGCATCTATCTTCCGAGTTTGGCTGTACTTACAAGCAGATTGAGAATGATGGATTCAAAATAGATGAAAAAATAGAAAATTTATTCTGTTCACATTCTAAATCATCTGTAGTCAAATCTACTGGCATGGCTACATTGATGTTATCTGATGCTTTTCAAAGATTGAAGCCGGATGTCGTTTTACTGTTGGGTGATCGCTATGAGACACTGGCCGCTGCGACATCGGCTCTTCTGATGAACATTCCAATTGCCCACATACATGGTGGTGAGATTACAGAAGGGGCCGTTGATGAGCAGATAAGACATGCAATCACAAAAATGAGCCACCTGCATTTTGCCTCAACAGAAGAGCACAGAAATAGAATTATCCAAATGGGCGAGAATCCGGATATGGTTTTCAACACCGGTGCGCCCGGAATCGACAACATAATTAATATGGAGCTTTTTACAAAAAAGGAGTTAGAGGATAATCTCGGATGGAGCTTTGGAGAAACAAGTGCCCTGTTTACTTACCACCCGGAAACACTAAATAAAGTATCTACTGAAATGCAAATAGATACTATTCTGGATCAGTTGGAAACATTACATTTGCATATTCTTTTCACATATGCAAATGCGGATGACCGGGGGAATGTTATTAATAGTAAAATTGAGCAGTTCTGCAAAAAAAACCCAAACAAGTACACAGTAGTAAAAAATCTTGGACAAAAAAGGTATCTTAGTGCCATGAAATATGTAGATTTACTTGTGGGCAATACTTCCAGCGGCATTATAGAAGCCGCAAGTTTTCATAAACCCGTTGTTAATATTGGAGACAGGCAGAAAGGAAGGCTGCAAAGCGGTAATGTTATCAATTGTGACATAGAAACAATAAAGCAAGCTGTCAAAACTGCGACTGCAGATGAGTTCAAAAATAGCTGCAAAATTCTAAAAAATATATATGGTAATGGTGATTCTGCGAAAAAAATAGTAAATATTTTGGAAAATAAAGAAATATCGATAGTTAAAAAATTTCATGACAAAAAAAGAAGGATTATAGATGCGAATAATAGTTAAGCTTGACGTCAAACCCCCTTATGTAGTTAAGCCCGTACACTTTGAAGGATTAAGAAAAGTAGGGTCTCCTCAAAAACTAGCAAAAAAATATTATGAAGATGGTGCAGATGAGCTATTTTATATTGATATTGTAGCTTCACTTTATAAGAGAGAAATTTTATATGACGAAATAGAAGATACAGCAAATCAACTTTTTATTCCTTTCGCTGTCGGTGGCGGTGTTAAAAGCATAGAGGATTTTTCAAAACTTTTTCATCTCGGAGCAGATAAAGTTGTTATAAATACGTATGCTGTACAAGAAAATCCTGATATTATTAACAAAGCGGCTGAAATTTTCGGAAATCAGGCGGTAGTTATAAACATAGAGGCAAAAAGATGGGAAAACTGGTGGGAATGTTATACGGATTGTGGAAGAATTCAAAGCGGAAAAGATGTTTTAGACTGGGTTAAAGAGGTCGAAGAGAGAGGAGCTGGTGAAATTTTGCTTCAGTCAGTAGATCATGATGGGCGCCAAAGAGGATTCGATATCGAACTCTCTAAAAAAGTTGTTGAAGCTGTAGACATCCCTGTTGTAGTTTCTAGCGGAGCTGGAAGCATGAAGGATGTTCTTGATGTAGCATTGGAAGCTAAACCTAGCGGTATCGCAATTGCAAGTTTGTTGCACTATAACAAGTCAACCATATCTGACATAAAAGAGCATTTAAAAGAAAATGGCGTAAAGGTCTCAAAATGACAACTACAGTAGGTTTAATAAATTATGGAATTGCCGGAAATATCCACAGTATAAAAAAGGCTATAGAAAAAGCCGGAGGAAAAGTACAAATCGTTGAAAAAGAGAGTGACTTCAAGAGAGTGGATAAAATTGTGATTCCAGGTGTCGGAAGTTTCAAAGATGCAATGGAGGAATTACATAAAGACGGTCTTGTAGATTCTATAAAAAAAGAGATTTCCGCCAAACCAACTTTGGGAATCTGTCTTGGGATGCAAATTCTATCCACTCTTGGGTATGAATATGGAAAAACAAAAGGTCTTGAAATCATAGAAGCCGAGGTTAAGCCGATCATAGTTGATGCAAAAGTTCCCCATATGGGCTTCAATTCTTTGGATGTCAAACATCACAATAGCCTTTTGTATGGCTTAGAAGATGAACAGTTCTACTTTATGCATTCCTACGAAATGGTAAACTATACCGATATCATTGCGCTTACTAACTATTCTGGTCATACTTTCGTTTCTGCTATACAAAAAGAGAATCTCTATGGCGTTCAGTTTCATCCTGAAAAGAGCAGAGAAGCCGGAATACAACTGTTTCAAAATTTTATAAATTTATAGAGGAGAGAAAGAAATATGAGTAAATTATTTGGAAGATACGGACTCCCTCTTGAAGTTAAGTATTGCAAAAAATGTACTATGAGTAATCAAAGGCCATCTTCTGTTGCCGAGTTTCAAAATAAGCCTGACGCTCTAAAAAGAGCAATCTCCTTTGGAGAGGATGGCATCTGTGAAGCCTGCAAGTATGCGGAACGCAAGAAGAAAATTAACTGGCAAGAGAGGGAAAAGGAGCTTGTTGAGCTTTGCAACAAATATCGTCGCAACGATGGCCGATATGATGTGATTGTACCTGGAAGCGGCGGTAAAGATAGTGTAAAAGCCGCCCACCTATTGAAATATAAATACAATATGAATCCTATTCTTGTGACTTGGCCGCCTGCAATATATACCGATATAGGACGTCGTAATTTTGAATCCTGGCTAAATGCAGGTTTTGCCAATTTTACATACAATCAGAATGGAAAATTGCATAAATTTTTAACAAGAAACGCATTTTTAAATCTCTGCCATCCTTTCCAACCATTCATTTTGGGTCAAAAAAACCTGGCCCCGAGAATGTCCACTCTTCTCGACATCCCTCTGGTTATTTACGGCGAAAACGAAGCAGAATACGGCAACGCTATAGAAGAAAATGAAAAACCTACAAGAGATCCAAAATATTACAGTGCTGAATTAGGAGTGAAGGATTTGATTCTAGGTGGCATTCCGGCACTGGATTTAATGAACGATTACGGATACAAACTTTCAGATTTGGAAGCATATTTTCCGGTAAATCCATTCGAACTTGAAAAAGTTGGCACAACAGTGCACTATTTAGGCTACTATGTAAAGTGGCATCCGCAAGAAACATACTACTATTCGGTAGAAAATACCGATTTTATGCCAAACGACCATAGAACAGAAGGAAGTTTCAGTAAATACAGCTCCCTTGATGACAAAATTGACTGGCTTCACTATCATACAACTTATATCAAATTTGGTATTGGAAGAGCCACTTATGACTCGGCACAAGAGGTCAGAAACGGTGATATTACCAGAGACGAGGGCATTGCACTAATTAAAAGATTCGATGGAGAATTTCCGCAGCAATATATACAGAATTGCTGTAATTACATGGATATATCACTTCAAGAGTATCATGATACAATTGAAAAGTTCAGAACTCCTCATCTATGGGAAAAAGCTAATGGTAAATGGATATTAAAGCATCCCATATGGAAAGAAAGTAAAAGATGAAAAATATTCATGATATTGTTGTTCACTCTGATATTTCCATTAGAGATGTTCTCGAAATAATTGATAAAAGCTCAAAACAGATAGCATTAGTTGTTGACAGCACCAATAAACTGCTTGGAACTATTAGTGACGGTGATATAAGAAGAGCACTGTTAAACAATATCTCCCTTGACGATTCGATAAAAAATGTCTATAACAATAATCCATCAATCGCAAATATTAATGACTCCAGAGAAGAGATCATCAACATCTGTTCTTCAAAAAAGATTCATCAAATTCCGATTGTAGACAACGAGGGAAACCTGATTGGGTTGGAAATACTTGATGAACTGATTTTAAAAGAGACGAAAGAGAATCAGGTGATACTCATGGTCGGCGGCCTTGGAACCAGATTGAGACCTTTGACGGAAAACATCCCCAAACCAATGCTGCATGTAGGCGGTAAACCGATTCTGCAGACAATCGTTGAAAAATTTGCTAATTACGGATTTGTCAACATAGTTATGTGCGTTGGATACAAGTCAAAAATTATTGAAGATTTTTTTGGTGACGGCAGTAAATTTGGCGTTAACATACAATATATTCATGAAGACAGACGAATGGGCACTGCAGGCGCGTTGAGCCTGTTGGAAAAAAGGCCTGATTTACCCTTTTTTGTAATGAATGGTGATCTTTTGACCAATATTAATTTCGAACATTTACTTGAATACCACCAAAACAACGATTCGATGGCCACCATGTGTGTACGTGAATATGATTTCCAGGTGCCTTATGGCGTTGTGAATGTAAAAAATGGAAAAATTACTTCTATAGAAGAGAAACCGGTTCAAAAGTTTTTTGTAAGTGCCGGTATTTATATGCTGGATCCAAAAGTCATAGATTACATTCCAAAAAATCAGTTTTACGATATGCCTACTCTATTTGAGCAGCTTATCAATAAAAAAGAAAATACAATTTCATTTCCGTTAAGAGAGTACTGGCTGGATATCGGTAGAATAGAAGAATACGAAAGAGCAAATATAGAATACCATGAGATATTCAGTGAATAATGGAAAAAGTTTCCTAGCCATCATTCCGGCAAGAGGCGGAAGCAAACGACTACCTAGAAAAAATATCCTGCCATTAAACGGAAAACCGCTGATAGCCTGGAGTATAGAGGCAGCAAAAAAAAGCAATGCTATAGATCGTATTATTGTATCCAGCGATGATGATAAAATACTAGACATAGCGGAAAAGTTTGGAGCAGATGCGATCAAAAGGCCTGCAAACCTTGCAAATGATACAGCTAGTACGGTTGATGTTCTATTATATACTATTGAAAATTTGGAAAAAGAATATGACTTTATAGTATTACTGCAACCAACAAGCCCTCTTAGAACTGAAAGACATATCGAGCAGGCAATAGAGCTTCTATTACAAAAAAAAGCTGACGCAGTAGTATCTGTAACAGAAGTAGATCATAGTCCTCTTTGGGCTAATACGCTGCCGGAAGATGGCAATATGGGAAATTTTTTACGAACTGAAATTCTAGGAAAAAGAAGTCAGGATCTCGAAAAATATTATCGAATAAATGGTGCTATATACATTATTAAAATTGATGCTCTGTTGAAAGAAAAATCACTTTTTCTCAAAAAAAATATATACGCTTATAAAATGGATAGATCCACTTCTATCGATATTGATGAAAAAATAGATTTTGAAATCGCTTCATTTCTACTCTCAAAACACAAAAAATGACATCAAATCTTTAT
This sequence comes from Desulfurellaceae bacterium, assembly GCA_015493995.1. Lineage (GTDB taxonomy): Bacteria > Campylobacterota_A > Desulfurellia > Desulfurellales > Hippeaceae > S144-51. Next base: position 2,643 of record WGCD01000128.1, on the reverse strand, counting down.
ATAGTTGAATCACCCCTGCAGCTACTTAATGCAATTGAAGCAAAAGAAGAATTTATCGCTAAAAAAAATGTACTAATCGTAAAGTTTTCAAATGAGCAGAAAAACAATTATCAGATTGAAAAGCTTCTGGAAGAGTCTTATTGGGATCATATTTACAAAATCCCTTTCATCTATTCTACAAAGATTCAGATCATCCATTTTTGCTCTCTTGCCAAGCTTCTTATCTGGCAAAAACAAAAATTTGAAAAGGTATTTATAGGTGAATTTCGTTCCGATGAAATGTGGATGATACAAAATAACTTCCCGCACGAAGAGACTTTTTTGCTTGATGACGGAAATATGACTATTGAGGTACAAAATAACTACTTAAAAGAACTCGAAAAATACAATTTGGAGAGATTAAGAAATAAGAGGAAAAAAGACATACTGTATAAATTTTTCCTGTTAAAAACCCCTGAAAGAAAAATTGTCGATCTTTTTACAATGTTCGATCTTAAGCCATATTCCGGGCAAAGAATTGTTCAAAACAGATTCAAAGCTGTTGCATCAAAGCTTGGTAATAGTAATGACCAATCAAATAGTGATAATGTTTTTTTTGTCGGATCAAATATAATGGAACTGGGTATAGTTAATGATGGCTATTTTTTTGAATGTATTGATTTCATTAACAATTTTTATAAAAATAAAGGAAAAAAACTAGTCTATATACCGCATAGAAGGGAAAAAGAGGAAAAACTGCTGACCGTAAAAAATCAATTTGATATTGAAATTCTATATCCATCCAATTTGCTTGAGTTGGATTTCTTATACAAAAAAATTCGGCCGAAACATATTGCATCTTTTTATTCAACAGCCTTATACAGTCTTAAAAAAATATATAAATGTCAAGAGGTCGATGCATTCAAACTGGATTTTACGCAGGTAAAGAAAGAGTATCGTTCTGAAATTGCCAGCACATATCAATTCTACGAACAGTATTTCCATTTGATTGAGATAGGCAAAAAATAGCATGTTAAAATCTCTGTCTATCTATACAATATCTTCTTTTGCAAATGCAGGTTTGCCTTTTTTGCTGCTGCCTGTTTTGACAAAATACCTGTCTGTGGAAGAATATGGACTTTTAGCAATCATTCAAATATTTATCACATTAACAGCCCCATTTATCACTGTCAATATTGCAAGTACACTTCAGTTGGAATATCACAATCTAAATAGACAAGATTTTGCTTCCTTGGTAAGTTCGGTATTGATTATTCCAATAGTCTCATTCGTTCTGGTTCTATTTTTCTATATGGCTTTCAGATCAACAATCGACCGTTTTCTTGAAATCTCATCTGATATATGGCTTCTTGCAATTCCTTTTATAGCCTTTATGCAGGTTTTACCCCAAACTGTTTTGTCAATATATCAGATATCCGAAAAACCTTTTCAGTATGCAAAATTTCAACTTTCATTAACTTTTATAAATTTTATATTTACAATAATCTTTGTAGTATTATTAACGTATGGCTGGGAAGGTCGTCTCTTGGCGGTTATTGTAAGCTATGCTCTTTTTAGCATATTGGGCTTTTATCTACTGTTTAAACAAGGGCTGTTAAACTTCAACATTGAAAAGAAGTATATCCTGGAAGCTCTAAAAATTGGAATGCCTTTAATTGTTCATGTAATAAGCGGAGCCCTTTTTCTGATGTCAGATCGTCTTTTTATATCATACTTCCTTGGCAATGGTGAGGTAGGAATCTACTCTGTAGGAGCTCAAATTGCAATGATCGCTTTGATAATGCAGCAATCTTTTAATCAGGCATGGGTTCCTTACCTATTTAAAAACCTAAAAGCCGATCGCTACACAAATGATATCAAAATCGTAAAGATATCGTATATGGCATTTGCCTTTTTTCTCATTCTTCCATTTCTTATCGAGATCATAAGCCATCCCATTTTCACCCTTTTAATTGATAAAAAATTTGCAAAAGCTGCTGATTACGTCTTTTGGATTGCATTAGGGTATGGATTCCTGGGAATGTATAAAGTAGTTACAAATTATATCGTTTACGAAAAGAAGACGTCGGTATTGTCTATTCTGACCTTTTCGAGCCTTCTGTTAAACTTGGTTCTAAACTACTTTTTTATTCAAACATATGGGCCTATCGGAGTTGCCTATGCTACAACTGTAACAATTGGATTTTTTTTCATAGTAGTATTTTATGTAGCCAATAGATTCCATAAAATGCCGTGGCTCTATTTTTTGAGGAGCAGTAATGAAACGATTCATTAAAAACTTTCTCGCTTTTTTTTACAAAATAAAAATCAAAAGGGCCTGCAGTTCGTATGAAGAGCCGCTAAGGGTAAACGGCTATAGCACTTGCACCAAAAAAACAGTTCTTGGCAAAAATGTTAATTTCAACGGAATAAAAATTACCGGTTGTGGAAATGTTTTTATTGGAAACAACTTCCATTCAGGCTCAGGGTGCCAAATCATCACTGAGGTCCACAATTATGAAGGAACTAAAATTCCATATGATGATACATATATCTGTAAGGATGTAGTCATAGAGGATAACGTCTGGCTCGGTAACAGGGTCATGGTTTTGGGTGGAGTCAAAATTGGAGAAGGTGCTATAATCCAGGCAGGAAGCGTAGTGG
>WGCD01000127.1 GCA_015493995.1 Desulfurellaceae bacterium | reverse complement strand
TCAAAACTCTCCATACTCTCATTTATTCCCTTTATTGCCTTTTGAAGTTCAAAATTAAACTTTGCGTTAAACACACTTGTCTTGCCTGCTGACACAATAAGTCTGCCAAAAGTGTCATTAAGCAGTCTTTGGAATTTTTTCATAAACGTTTCAAGAAAAGGAATTGCAGGAGCTTTAATTTCTTTGTTTAAGTCCACTCTCTCTGCTGAAATCATCTCTTCAAGCTCTTCATTTACCACTTTCGTGCCTTTAACCAATACGGCGTAGTAATAGGCAAAGTTGCTGCCTGCGAAAAGAATAGAGCCTACTATAAAGAAACCGAAAAGGCTGCCCATATTTAGTAAATGCCACGCAATACCGCCGCCGAAAAACAATAAAAACGTTATTCCCGTAAACAGAAAAAGTTTAGATGCCATTAAAAACCTCCATTCGTTTAGTTAGCGGTTTAGTGGGCAAGCGGTTGAGTTGTTCATGGTTCGTTGGTCAATGGTAGTAATATATTGTTTTATAGACCACTCACACATTTTTCCTGTTCAACTTTATTTTGCCCTGAGTCTCGATTTATTTCTTACTCCTCTTCCGCCAATTAAACATCAAAATTAATTAATTCTTTCTTTTATTTTCCCCAACCTAATTTGAAACTTCTTTTCTTTCTTATTTTCTCTTTACCCTGCCTTTTTCGTCTATCTTGTCCGTTTGAGTATAGACTAATCACCTGCCGCTGCATCCTATATCCCGAATCCTGACTCCTAAACCAAGCCGATGCAGAGCATCCATGCCGACACTGAGCGTCAGCTCGGCTACGGTGCCTCGGCTCTGGTCCTAAATCGCCAATCACTATTCACCGATAAGCATCTTCTCAAACTCATCCTCCGGCAGTGGTTTTGAAAACAGATAACCCTGCACATAATCACAGCCCAATGTTTTTAGCAGCTCCAACTGTTCCTTTGTTTCCACTCCTTCGGCTATGGTTTTCATATTAATATCTTTTGAAAGTGATATTATTGCTTTAACAACGGCTTTTGTGTTGTTATCGATAAGTATTTTTCTTACAAACGATATGTCTATCTTTATGTAGTCTATGGGTAAAGACGAAAGGTATGAAAGAGATGAATAGCCAGTTCCAAAGTCGTCTATTGACAGATGGAACCCGCTTTTTTTCAATGTCTCAAGTGTCTTTTTTGAATTTTCAAGGTTTTCTATAAACAGCCTTTCAATGATTTCAATATTTATCAATTCCGGGTTTGCTTTATAAGTTTTTATATCAGATATAAAAACTTCAGTAAAATCTTGTTTTGCAAAACTAACGGGTGATATGTTAATTGAAATCGGTATTGGTTTGATATTTTTACTTTCCCACTGTTTTTGTTTATTTGATACCTCCTCGATAATCCAGTCTTCAACAGAGCTTATCATTCCGGTTTCTTCCAAATACGGTATAAACTCCATAGGCGGAATAATTTTATTGTCTTTCTTCCACCTCAGCAGGGCTTCTGCTCCTTTTATTTTGCTTGTTTTGATGTCAAAATACGGTTGATAATATAGAATAAACTCTCTGTTTTTTAGAGCTGTTGCCATATCGTTTTTAAGTCTTATTCTCTTTTGAGCTATCTTTTTTAGGTCTTCTTTGTAAAAACCGAGACTTTCTTCTTTGTTTTTAACGTCCAACAGGGCTATCTCAGCCTTATCCAATAGTATTTCTGCATTTGCGGCGTCTTTTGGGTATATGCTTACACCTGCATTAAAAGAGACGGATATTATCTTATTATCTATGATATACGGCTTGGACAGATGGTTTATAAGCTTAATCAAAATAATATATACATCTTCTTCGTTTTTTAAATCTTTTATAATAACGCCGAATTTATCGGATTCAAGTTTTGCTATAGTGTCGTATTTTCTAAAATAGGCTTTTAATCTTTCTGCTGTTTCTGCAATTAATTTATTCCCGACTTCAAAACCGTATGCGTGGTTTATGCTTGAGAGCCTTATTGGATTTATAACGGCTACGGCTCCGAATAGTTTTTCATACTCTGCCCTTTCTATAAACTGTTTTAAGGAATTGATAAATGGGGCTCTGGTAATAAGACCCGTAAGAGTGTCTTTGTTTAAGTTTTCCTCTATCGCCTTTTGAACCTCAAGGCTTTCAGTTACATCTCTGCCTGTTGCTATGTAGTAGGTTCTATTATTTTTTGCTTTATAGGGTGTTATGTTAACGAGAGCTTTAACAATTCTTGAATCTTTGGTTTTATATGTCATAATACCTGAATATATTTTGCCTGACTTTAAAGTATTGTAAAAATCCATTATAAATTTTCTTGAGTGTGTTTTTGACGAGAACATCGAATGGTGTCTGCCTATAATTTCATCTTTGGGATAACCCGAAAAAGAGGCTGCGTTGTCGTTTGCATAAACTATCCTGAAATTCTCATCTGTAATGATAACAAAATCGAATCCTGAATTTGTGGCGTTAGTCAGCATATCATACCACTGTTCTGTTTCAAGCCTGTCTAAATATGAAGATATATCCATTTTAATCTGCTCAAGCAGCTTACAAATATTTTTATCAAAAAAACCTATTTGATTTGATATACCTACAACCGCAGCTACTGCCTTGCCGTTTTTAACAATAGGCATACTAAAGCAGGAATTAAAATTATATATTTTGATTATTTCGTGAAAAGGGCTAAGTTTGTTATTTGATAGAATGTCATTTACCAGATAGACGCGCCTGTTTTTGATTGATTTAAAAAACGGCGTGAACTTTATATATGGCAATATATCCCTGCTGTTCTTTAAGAAATCTATATATTGTTTATAACTATCCTCTTTTGCATAATACGTTTCTATATTCAAGTCTCCCTTTTTGCCTTTTTTAATAACAAATGACAATTTAAAGCCCAAAATATCCACAATAAGCTGAGGTAGTTTTGTAATTATGGTTTCTTCGCTGTCTATGTTTAAAATCATCTGGTTTATGGCATAGAGCATCTTATATAGATTTGATATTTTCTCTACTTTTTGGCTGAGTTCAACCTGCTGTGTTATATCTCTTGATATATCTACATATCTTTCTATTTTCCCTTGCACAACAACAGGAATAATCACCGCATCAAGATAGAATAAAGAGCCATCTTTTCTCTTATTTGTGAATGTTGTTCTGAATGGTTTGCCGCTTGAAATAGTATCCCAAAGATTTTTATAAAACTCATCGCTATGGTAGCCGGATTTGAATATTCTCGGGTTCTCTCCCAACAACTCATTTAGTTCATAGCCGGATATTTCAGCTACGGCATTGCTTGCTTTTAGTATGTTTGCATCTTTATCTGTCACAACTACCCAGTTCATAGATGCGGATAGAGCATCATTAAACATTTTTAATTCTCTGTTTTGCTCTATCTTGTCAAGAGCAAAAGATATGTCTGCCTGCATCTCTTTTATCAGCGAAAGGTATTTTTGAGAAAATATACCGGCAATTCTTGAATAAATAATTATTATATATGCTATTTTATTATTTTTAAATATAGGAATAGAGCAAATAGAGTGGATACCGTATTTTTTCTGTGCTTCTTTCCAAGCCGACATACCTTTATCTTTAAAAACATTATCAGAAACAGCTATCTGTTTGGTTCTATATGCCCTGCCTGTTGTTCCTCTACCTTCCGGCACTGACTCGTCAACAGAAACAACTACATTTTTAAACTCTTTTACATATCTTTCTTCACCTTTAATAAACTTGGGTTTGAACAATTTTGTTTTTTTATCAATAGAGCCTAAAACAACGAGATGAAAATCCATATGGCTAAATAGTATGTCGCATATTTTACTCAACAGTTCTTCTTCGTCTTCACTTCTTATGATAAGTTGATTGATATCCGAAAGGTTTTGATACAGCATCTCAAAAACTTTTTGTTGTGTAATGTCAAAGACCATAACAAGACCGGCAGGTTTATCGTTATAGGTTATGGTATATGAAAGCTCATAAACGGGTTTTATGGATGAATCCTTTGTTTTGTAGAAAATTTCTCTGTATTCATATAGAAACTTTTCTCCTTTGAGCCGTCTTTCCATATTTTTTAAGGCTATCTGTTTTTGGTTACCCCCTTGTAAATCTGTCAATTTTATCTCGTTAAGTAGTTCATTTAAGGAGTATCCTACCATATCGCAAAAAGCCTTATTTGCAAAAACGAGCCTGCCGTCTTCCTGATAAACATATATACCTAAAGTGGAAGAATCTTTGAGGATTTCGAGTAAATCTACTCCAAGAAATTTAGTTTTTTCCGTCATAAATTTCCTTTCATGTCCGCATTGCAACTTCTTTCATTTTTTGCTTACTGCTTTGTTGGTATCCAACTTGGACAATCTTTTCTCCTAATTTAATAGTGGTCATTACTATTAGATAGTTAAACCATATTTCTTACAGGATATAATTTTTATTTTGTCTGTCAAGAGTCTATTTATGCCTTGCAATTTAACAATAGACGCTTTAATAAATGTTATAAAAACAATGTGTACCTTTATATAAAAAGTTAATATTACACAAACAACGGAACGTGGGGGACAATTTTAGGCATCAAAAGATGGGGTAGTGTTAAAGATAGTGGCGGGAAAAATGTTGTAAGCAGAGTAATGGGTAAAGAACAGGTTAAAATAAATATAAGCTGCGGTTTGATGACCTTTTCAACCGGAACATGACCGATACGGCAGGCAAGATATAGTATGGGAGCCGTCGGCGGTGTTTTGTTGCCAAGTCCCAGATTTGTGCCCAAAATAGCTGCAAACTGTACCGGGCTTACACCGAGGTGGTGCATAACAGGGCTTAATACGATGGCAGACAAAAGTGTTCCGCTGAAATCGTCCATAAGCATTCCTACTATGATTAAAAAGCCGTTAATCAATAAAAGAAGAAGGATTTTGTTGCTTGTTGTTGATAAAAGCAGAGCAACAAGCCTGCTCGGGAGGTTTTCCATAACGAAAATTTTACTCAAAGCAAGTATAAAAAATACCATAAGCAGTATAACACCTGTTGTTGTGACGGCAAATACCGTCGAGTTCATAATATTTTTTACATTCAGTTTTTTATAGACAAAAATACCTATGATGAGAGCATATATTGTTGCTACCGCAGCGGATTCTGTCGGTGTGAATATGCCTCCGAAGATACCTCCCAACACGATAACCGGCATAAGCAAGGCAAAAATACCGCCCTTCATACTTAGCTTGAACTTGTGCATCTTTGTTTTCATATCCTCTTTAGGCAAAACTTTGACAGGATATTTTCTTACCATTATGGCATTGACTATGCTGTATGCCCCAAGCAGCATCAATCCGGGAACAACCGTGCTTAAAAATACAACGGAAACAGGCTGCCAGGTTACCCAGGCATACAAAATCATAGGAACACTCGGCGGTATAAGCTGACCCTCGATGGATGCCGCTGATATTAGAGAGGTTGCATACCCTCTCGGATACCCCCTTTCCACCATTTTCGGTATCATTATGCTTCCTATGGCGGCAACGGCTGCACTGCAGGTTCCGGCTATTGCGCCAAAAAATGCAGAACTGAAAATAGATAGTGTCCCAAGCCCGCTTTTTTGTCTGTTTAAAAACGGGTCAAGCAGTTTTATTATTCTGTCTGCAATTCCGCTGTCGCTTGCTATGCTTCCCATCAAGATAAAAAATAGAACGGCTAACATAGATGTGTTGTTTATGCCGTGAAATCCGTTGGCGATTAAAAACGATGCGCTAATATGGTCAACACTCATCATATAAAACGTTGCAGCCATAAAGGCAAACGGTACAGGAACACCTATAATAAGTGTTATAAATAAGATGGCAAAATCAATCAGAATGTGCATCTATGTACCCGCATTTTATAGATAGATTGGCGAAAAAAGCCTCTTTGTTAAAAACAGTTAGGATATTGTCGATAAGTTCGGTTAAAAAATAGAAAGACATCAATATAGCTCCTACAAGAATTGACATTTGATATAGTATAAGCGGTATCCTTAAAGCCGGCGTTATCCCGTGCAGCTTTATGCTCCATGCGATATAAGAAAAGCTCCATTGGACCATCATAAAAGATAAAAAGGTTGTTATTGCAGATGCTATGGTTCTTGATAAGGCAAGAGGTCTTCCCTTAAATAAAAGATGCATTATGCTCACTTGAATATGAGTTTTCTCGAATGCTCCGTAAACGGAGGCTATAAAATATAGCCAAATTCCTACAAGAAGAACGATTTCATTTATACCAAAGATGGGCAGATTTAGAACATAGCGAAAAAAGACCTCAGTGAAAATCATACCCGCACAAGCATAAGCACCTATTATCATAAAAAACCTTAGAATTTTTGCCAATGAGCACCACATCATATAAAACATAGATTACCCTTGCATTTTCGAGTTAATTCACAAAGTTAGGTGCCGCAACGAAACGACTATTCGTATAATGTGCAGCACCCAACATTTTCTAATAACGTCTAATTAATTAGTCTTGTTTGCCGAGTAAATTCAATGGTCCTGCGTGCTTTCTGACATCATCCATAACGGCTTTTCCAACCATTTTGTCCATCTCAGGCCAAACAACAGCCCTTACCTTTTTGGCGAATTTCTGCAGCTGTTTCTCAGACGGAATAATGATTGTCATACCGTAATCTTTCATCTTCTTTAAAAATTCTTGAGCTGACTGCTGCAGTTCTACCCAGCGCTTCTGGTCCATCTTTCTTGCGGCGTTTACTATGGCTTCCTGGTCGTGCTTGGAGAGCTTATTCCAGTCTTTAAGGTTGATAAACAGAGCGTATGGTTCCATAAAATCGTTGTACTGTATCCAAACCTTTTGAACATCTCTGAATTGATATCCCTGATGAGGAGGTCCGCCGCTTTCACCCTGCACAATTCCCTTACTTATGGCGCTGTATGCTTCGCTGTACGGAATTGTTGTAGGTATATATCCAAGCGCTTTCCAGGTCAATTGGCAGGCTTTTAATGGCATAACCCTGATTTTCATTCCGTTTGGTTTCATATCCTGCCATCCCGGCGGTATCTTTGTTGCAGTCATTCCAGCCCATCCCGAAGGATAAAATGAAATTAACTTAATGTTTTCAGCCTTCAGCATTGGGCTGACCAGTTTATAAATCCATCCGCCTATCTTATACCCGTCTTTTGCCTCTTTGGTATCTGTAAACATATAAGGAACGTAGTATGCAACGTTTAATCGAGGGTCGTATGTTGGTGCTATGGGCTGCAGAGCCATATCCACGTTTCCCTGCATAACGTATGAGTAAATGTCAACCCAATCCCCCAGAACGCCTCCGGAATATACCTTAATGTCAACCCTGCCGTTCGTTGCTTCTTTCACATCTTTGGCAAAAGCCTTAGCGTTTAAATCCGTAGGTCCGCCAACCGGCATAACCTGGGATAGCCGCCACGTGAAGTGATAATTCCCGGAGCTACCGGCGGATGCGGTTTTAATATTTAAACCGAAAATTAAAAAAACACCAGAGATGAACAGCGCGATGATTCCCCACAACTTCACTCTCATAACTTCCTCCTCATAAACCTTAGCATAAACATCGTTACCCAAACCATAATCCTGTTTAGCCTAAAATTTTGCTAAATCTTTATATGTCAATCGGTTGAAGCCAATCTTTAAATCGCTCGTCTTTGAAGGTGATTATGTCATTTAGAGCCTGCTGCAGTTTTTTTGTTATCTCTCCGGGAACAGGTGATAAAACCCTATCTTCTATCCTATTGACAGGTCCAACCTTTATACCCGTATGAGATAGGAATATCTCGTCTGCAGCAAGCAGCTCTTGAGGCATTATGTCTGTCTCTTTTGTTTCAATGCCTATCTTCGGCGCCAATTCAAGTATCGTCATTCTGGTTATGCTTCTTAGTATGTTGCCCAATTTTGATGTTTTTAAAATGCCGTCTTTAACCATAAACAGAGATTCTATTGAGCCTTCTGCAACGTATCCGTCAGTCGTTAGGAAAATGCCCACATCATACCCTCTCTGTTTGGCGCTTTTTCTTGCAAGCATACCGTTTAGGTAGTTTGAACAGGCTTTTGCCTCGACCGGAACGGTAGCAGGGTGTATTTTCCTCCAATCGGAAAAGCAGATGCTTATAGGTTCTGCACTGTCAAGCCCTATTTCGTCGGATTCGGGAATAGCGAATATAGCTACATCGAGTTTAGAATCCAAGACCAATGATATAATTGCCTCCTCGCTGTAGTAACCCAAGATTTTAATCAGCCCCCTTTTTATATTGTTTGCCTTTACACACTCGGCTACGGCTTCCGTTATCTGATTTTTATCGTACATAATTTCCATACCCAACAGTTCTGCGCTCCTAAAGAAACGTTCAAGATGCTTATCCATCCTAAAAGCAACAGGACCATCGGGTGAGGGGTGTATGCCGAAAACATCAAAGATAGCCGATGCACGACTGAAGCCGTGTGATAAAAGATGGACGTTTGCATTGTTCCACGGTACAAGTTTGCCGTTCATCCAAACCTTTAAATTTTCAAACATAAGGTCCCCCTTTTCCTTATGAATAGTAGTGCACAGGAGAAATATCGAGCATCGTTTTAAGTCCCGCCGATGCCGATGCCACCTGAGGCATAGCATTGATAATAACGGCTGCCGTAGCTATATCTCCGTTTACACCACCCTTTATCGTGCTTTTTATGTTGGGTTCTCCATATATTTCCACAGTATCCTCTGTTTGTTCGTTTCCGAGAAATGCCTTGAGTTCAAGCGTTATAACCTCTTTTTCTCCGACAAAACCTTTTGCCGTTTGATGAACGCCTTTAGCGTATCCTTTTTGAACCGTAATAAAATCACTTGACACCTCGCTGTCTGCTACGACAGGCTCAACGGTCTCGGTTGTTTTGTCCAATTTAATACCCAAACCCGACGCTATAAGGTTTATGGATTCTGCAAAACCCACGTGGCGAATAACCTTTTGGTCTCTTAGTTTTTTGAATGTTTCCAAATCAAGCCCCGCTCCTATTTTTTTCTGGAAGGGCAGTCGTCTTTTTGATGCATCCTGATACCTTTTTACTACAATCCTATCAACTCTTTTGCAGGCTGCCGTCAAAACGGACGGCAATAAATCCATCAACAATCCCGGGTTAACGCCTGTTCCCAATATGCTTACGCCTTTTTCCTTTGCCAGCTTGTCCAAACCATCCGCAACGGAATTGTCGTTTATCCAGGGATAGAGCAGCTCCTCACAGGTCGAAACGACATTTTTTGAGTATTTTACACATAGAGATATTTGGTTTTCTATTTTTTTAAATCCCGATAGAGTTGATATTACAACGATTTCAGCGTCGGATTTTTTTAAGACTTCTTCCAAGTCACCCTCTATTGTTACACCGATTTTTCCGATTTGAGCCACCTCTCCGGCATCTTTTCCTATCTTTGTTTCGTCTATGTCCACTACAGCGTCCAACTGCAATGACTTTCTTTCCAAGGCATATTTAACTATCTGCTGACCAATAGGTCCGAAACCAAGCTGAATAAATTTAAGCCTATTCATAGTTACCTCCAATTAAATATATTAAATTAAAATTAATTATATTCTAACCAATTGTGCTGTCAAGGAAATTTTAGTTTTAATTTTGCCTATAAATTGACTATCGTTTAATAGTGCTGTTTTGAACGAAAAAGTAATATTGAACAGCAGATAGCGAACAACTATGTTTTAAATGTTTTATTTTTTGGAGTATGTGCTCGATACAGATAGGTGCTTACTTGAAAATTCATAAAAAGTAAAATTACATATATTATAACCTCTAACGGTATTTTTTCTGGTTTTTTCATTGAGGTATAATAAAATAAAGGTTGAATTTTTTTATAATCGACTATTTATTATAGTATAGACCGCTTGTAAAAGGAGGTGGGGAAAATGAAGAATTTCGATGAATTCGCAAAAACACTTGCAACAATTGTTTCCCACGGAGGCGGACATCTTGTGTCGAAAAATAAGGTATTGAGGGCTTTTCTTTTAAAAAAGGGATATCAGTTGGCTTATAAATCTCTTGTTGAGGAAAATAGCGATAACAGACCTATAGAAATGCAGAAGGAGAAGGTAAGGGTAATACTGAACCTGTTTGAGATGGCGGATAAGAGAATGAAAGAAGGCTTATTGTCTCCTGATGTTGTGCGTTCGGTTATCAATGTATTGATAAACAACCTTGTAATACCAACGAAAGAACAAAAAGAGACCGATAAAAAATTTAAGGAAGCCTACAACAGAACTCCCCCTGCATTTTTGGTTATTGCCCCTACAAAAAGATGTAATCTGCATTGCGTAGGCTGTTACGCATCCTCGGATTCCAAGTCGGCTGAAACCATTCCATACGATATATTAAACAGGATATTGGAAGAGAAAAAGAAATTTTGGAATTCAGGATTCACGGTTATAACAGGTGGAGAACCCTTTCTCTATTTAAGTGAAGAAAAGGGTATATTGGATGTAGTGGAAGAACACCCTGAGCAGTGGTTTATGTTTTATACTAACGGCACGCTGATTACAAAGGATATTGCAAAAAGAATGGCAAAGTTGGGTAATGTTACACCTGCCATTTCTGTGGAAGGGTTTGAACTTCAAACAGACTTGAGGAGAGGGAAAGGGACTTTTAAAAAAATAATGCGGTCTTTTGAAAATTTGAGAGAGGAAGGGGTTCCTTTCGGAATATCCACTACGGCTATGAGGCATAATGCAGAATTGCTTGTAAGCGATGAATTCCTGGATTTTTACTTCAACAAACAGAAAGCGACATACGGATGGTTATTCCAATATATGCCAATAGGCAGAAAATATACACTTGATTATGTCATAACCCCTGAACAGAGACTATATTTGTTTAAAAAAGAGAGGGAGATTCTGTGGGAAAAGAAACTATTTTATCCCGATTTTTGGAATAGCGGAGTCTTATCGACAGGTTGCATATCTTCCGGCAGAGAAGGCGGGTATTTGTATATTGACTGGAACGGTGCGGTAACACCCTGTGCATTTTTCCCGTATTCAACGGTTAATATATTCGATGTTTATAAAAATGGGGGCAATCTAAATGACGTCTATAACCAGCCGTTTTTTGAGGCAATAAGGAAATGGCAGGATGCCTATGGATACAAAAGGGATAAGGAGCATACAGGCAACTATATAATCGGCTGTCCCATTAGAGACCACTACAAAATGGCAAGGAATATAATCGACAAATACAATGCAAAGCCCGAAGACATAAGCGCAAAAGAAGCGTTGGAGGATAAAGAATATTATGAAGGCATGGTTTCATACGATATTAAGTTAAAAACCTGCTCGACCCGTATTGGAAAGACATCTATCTAACCGGAAAATATAACGAGTACGAAGGCAATCAACGTTTTTCAAAAGTCAATTAACTTCATACCTTTTTAAAAAATGTTTGACAGATAAGGTTTAAGCCCTATCTGTCAAACGTAAACTTGTTCTACCTGCCGCATATACTTAAAATATTTCTTAAAATAGCTTATTGATTATTGTCTTGCAATCGCATATAATCGGGCTTTATTAAAGGAGATGCAAGTGATGAGAAAAAAGGCTTATAAAAAGCTGAAAAGCCTGCTTGGTGCAAGATGCCTTGAAGATAAACTCGGAAGACTGCAGTATTCCTATGACGCCACTCAAAGGATGTATATGCCCGATGTTGTTGTGCTGCCAGAAAGCACAAATGAGGTATCGAAAATTATGAAGATAGCCTACGAACACAACGTTCCGGTTGTTCCGAAGGGCTGGGGAAGCGGTTTTACGGGCGGCTCTTTAAATGTTGAGGGTGGTATAGCAATTTCTTTGGAAAAAATGGATAAAATTGTTGAGTTTGATAAAGACAATCTTATGATATGGGTGGAAGCCGGTTTGGCAAATTACGATTTGCAGGAGTTTTTAGAGCCTTACGGTTTGATTTTTCCTCCCGACCCCTCAAGCTGGAAATTTTCGACGATAGGCGGTAATATCGCCGAAAATGCCGGTGGTCCGAGAGCCGTTAGATACGGAGTTATGAAGGATTGGGTTAAGGGACTTGAGGTGGTGCTTGCCGATGGAACAATTATGCAACTCGGCTCAAAGAATATAAAAGATGTAGCCGGATATGATTTGGTTGATTTGATTGTCGGAAGCGAGGGCACACTTGCGATTGTAACAAAGGCTCTGCTTAGACTTTACCCGAAACCTGAACACAAGAAAACCATACAGATGGTATTTGACGATATGAAAAAGGCTGCAAGAACGGTCAGCTTCATAATGAGAAACAAAATAATACCTACCTCCATGGAATTTGTTGATAGAGACGCCATTATGGCTGTTGAGGATGCTTTGCATATCGGGTTGCCGACAAACGCAGATGCGATACTGATTCTGGAGGTTGACGGCAATCGTGCCGAGGTTGAGGAGAACGCCGAAACAATAGAAGCTCTATGCAAAAATGCTGACGGAGTCATAAGATTTAGAATAGCCAAAGACGAAAAGGAAGCCGAAGAAATATGGGTGGCAAGAAGAACGATATCGCCAACGCTTAAACGTATAGCCGACGGTAAAATAAATGAGGATATTGTTGTTCCAGTTTCGAAGTTGGCTGATATGATAGATGCCTCTCAAAAAATAGCAAAAAAGTATGAGTTGAAGATAGTCAACTTCGGACACGCAGGTGACGGAAATATACACGTTAATATTATGTATGATACGAATGACGAGCAGCAGACAAAAAGTGCATTAAAGGCAATGGACGATATATTTACAGCCTGTCTATCTCTCGGAGGCTCCATAACCGGAGAACACGGCGTTGGTATAACAAAAAAGGACTACCTTGAAAGACAGGTTGGCGGGGATGTTATGGAGCTTTATAAGAGAATAAAAAAGGCTTTTGATGATAGAAACATTTTAAATCCCGGCAAAATGGGGCTTTAGATGGATAGAAGAATCACAGAAAGCATAAATTCCTGTGTGAAATGCGGCATATGCAGAAGCGTATGCCCTGTTTTTAAGGAAGAAAAGGCAGAACCGTTTGTTGCAAGGGGACACATAACCCTATTGGGAGAATTGATAAAAGGCAGTATAGACTTTGATGAGAAAGAGTCAAAAGACTATTTGTATAAATGTTTATTGTGCACAACCTGCGTTGAGGCCTGTCCGAACGATTCGCCGACAGATATGATTGTCGAGTTTGCACGAAACAGGGTTATAGAAAAGCACGGTCTTCCGCTTTACAAACGAATTATGGCAAGGGTTATGAAAAATCGGCAGCTTATGGATTTTGCCTATAAAAGTGCCGGGTATTTGTCGGGTTTTTTGTTTAATGAAAAAAAGGAGGCATCAAGGGCAGGTGCCGCTTTAAAGGTTAATACTCCCTATCTGTCAAAGAATGAGCTGTTACCCCCAGTTACAAATAAAAAAACCTTTATCGAAAAATACAAGGGTAAGGGTAGGGCAAAAGTAGCACTGTTTCCCGGCTGTTTGATAAATTATGCTTATACCGAAATCGGAGATGCTTTAGTTAAGATTTTAAAGAAGCTCAAAATAAGTTTTATCGTTCCGCAAAACCAGTTGTGCTGCGGAGCCCCGATTTATGCCTCCGGCAATTTAAAGGATGCCGAATATCTTGCCAAGAAAAATATTGAGATTTTTGAAGCCCTTGATGTTGAATATATTCTTGTGCTTGAGCCTACTTGCGCAAGTTTTATGGTGCACGAATACGAAAGATTGTTTGTGTGGCTTGAGGATAAACAGTGGGAAAAAAGAGCGGCAAAGATAGCAAAAAAGATAGTTGACCCTGTTAAATTTCTATACGAGCACACGGATTTGGCAAAAATGATTAAGAAATTAGATATTAAAACCACATATCACGACCCGTGCCATTTGAAAAGAACACAAAAAATATCGAATGAACCGAGATTTTTTATAGATAAGGCAAGCAATTTTACGGATATGAAAGAGGCTGACAGATGCTGCGGTAATGCGGGGACATTTAGCGTTGATTACCCGGAATTGTCGAAAAAGATAGCATCTCACAAGGTTAAAAACATAGTTGATGCTGAAGCGGAGTATCTTGTGACGGGTTGCTCTGCTTGTATGATGCAGTTATCGGGAGCCCTTCATAGGGACGGCAGGGATGGTATTAAAACCATTCATACCATTGAATTGATTTATAAAGCTTTGGGGGACTAATTATGAAAAAAGTAAGGAAGGCGGTTTTACCGGTTGCCGGATTCGGCACACGTTTTTTACCTGCGACAAAATCTTCGTCCAAGGAGATGCTGCCGCTTGTTGACAAACCTTTAATACATTATGCGGTCAAAGATGCCGTGGATGCGGGCATTGAGCAGATAATTTTTGTAACGGGAAGAGGAAAAAGGGCTATAGAAGACTATTTTGACATATCGTTTGAGCTTGAATATCACCTGAAATTCCAGGGAAAAGATGAGTTGATAGAGGATATAAGAAAAATCAGTGATATGGCAGATTTTGTTTATATGAGACAAAAAGAGCCCAAAGGCTTGGGACATGCTATTTTAAGAGCAAAAGATGTGGTTGGTGATGAGCCTTTTGCGGTTATTCTGGCTGACGATGTCATAGAGAACGACGAAAGCGGTACTAAGCAGCTGCTTGATGTGTTTAACCGCTATCACTGCTCTGTTGTGGGGCTTGAAGAGGTTCCGCCAAGTGATGTTTCAAAATACGGCATAGTCAGCGGTAAAGAGATAGAAAACAGGGTGTTTAAGCTGGATAACTTTGTAGAAAAGCCAAGTCCCGATGAGGCTTTGAGTAATATGGCTATTATAGGCAGATATATATTCACATCAAAAATATTCGACGAGATAGAGAAGGTTAAACCCGGCAAGAAGGGCGAAATCCAATTGACAGATGCCATTTTATCTTTAAGTAAACAGGAGGTTGTTTACGGCAAGATAATGGACGGTAAAAGATTTGATTGCGGCAGTAAGGATGGATTTTTAAAAGCTACGGTTGAATTTGCGCTCAATGATAATGAGATAAAGGATGAATTTAAGAAATATTTAAGGAAGGTTGTAGAATGTTAGATATAGCTGTTTTAAGGAAAGAACCGGAACTTTTGCGCAAAAACTTAGAAAAGAGATTTTCGGATATAGATGTTGATAGATTGTTGGATTTGGATAGAAAGCTGAGAAAACAGAAAGCTGAGTTAGACAATCTTTTGTCAAACAGAAACAAGCTTTCCAAGGAAATAGGTATTCGCAAAAAAAAGAAGGAAGATGCAGATGATTTAATTAAAAAAGTTAACGAAATAGCCGAGCAAATCAAGGAAACAGAAGCGTTATACAATAAAAGTTATGATGAATTTATGAAAATTTGGCTTTTTGTTCCGAATCTGCTGGACGACTCCGTGCCTTTTGGTAAAGATGAAAATGACAATGTTGAGGTTAAACGGTGGGGTGAGGCAAAAAAGTTTGATTTTAAACCTCTGGAACATTTCGAAATTGCGACCAAACTCGATATACTGGATTTTGAAAGGGGAGCCAAACTTTCTGGTTCCCGCTTTGTTGTGTATAAGGGCGCGGGTGCGAGACTTGAAAGAGCACTAATTAACTTTATGTTGGATTTACACACAAAAAAGCACGGATATAAAGAGATTATACCACCGTATATTGTTAATGAAGAGGTTATGGTAGGGACGGGTCAGTTTCCGAAATTCAGAGAAGAAGCATACGAAACCGACGGGCAGTATCTCATACCGACAGCGGAAGTTCCTCTTGTTAATCTGCATAGAGAGGAAATTTTGAAAGAGAGTGATTTTCCTATTAAATATGTTGCTTATACGGCTTGCTTCAGGAAAGAGGCGGGCAGTTACGGCAGAGACGTTAAAGGAATTATTCGCCAGCACCAATTTAACAAGGTCGAGCTGGTTCAATTTACAAAAGCCGAGGATTCTTTTGATGCCCTGGAGGAGCTTACAAACGACGCTCAAGAGGTGCTTCAACTATTGGAATTGCCGTACAGAGTCGTTATTTTATCAAGCGGTGATATAGGGTTCTCTGCTGCAAAGACATACGATATCGAGGCTTGGCTTCCGGGGCAAAACAGATACAGAGAGATTTCTTCTTGTTCAAACACGCTTGATTTTCAAGCTCGCAGGGCTTCTATAAGATATAAAAAAGGCTCTAAAATGTATTTCCCTCACACCCTAAACGGCTCTGGGTTAGCTGTAGGACGCTGTGTGGTTGCAATTTTGGAGAACTGCCAGCAAGAAGACGGCAGTGTGAAAATACCCGAAAAACTTGTTCCCTATTTTGGCAGCGAGTTTATAAGATAGATGGGTTTTGTTGAGGATAAAAGATTTTTGAAATATGGGGCAAGGAGCCTTTTTTTTGATAGATTCGGCGGAGTAAGCAGCGCACCTTTTGAATCGTTGAATGTTGGTTTTAATGTTGGAGACGCTGAAGAAAACGTAAGAGAAAATTTAGATAGGGTTAAAAGTTTTGCTTCAGCTTCAAAGTTGGGTTTATTGAACCAAATACACTCAAATAAAATTGTGGAGTACGACGGCACTATCCATAATGCCGACGGATTTTACACAAATAAAAGAGGCGTTTTTCTGGGCATCAGATTTGCAGACTGTCTTCCTGTAATTTTGATGGATGTGAAAAATAAAATAGTTATGGCTCTGCATGCCGGATGGAAGGGGACTTTCCTTGAAATATCGAAAAAGGGTATTGAAATTTTAAAAAAATACGGCGCCGAAACAGACAACATACTTGCAAGCATAGGTCCTCATATCTGTGGAAACTGCTATGAAGTTAAAGATGATGTGGCTTCCAAATTCGATGATAGGTTTGTGTTAAAAAAGAAAAAGGGTTTATATCTGGATTTGGAGAAAGCAAATATTGCTCAACTAATATCTGTTGGTGTTTTAAAGAAAAATATAAACTCTCTTGGAATTTGCACTTACGAAAACAGGGCGTTTTTTTCATATAGAAGAGACGGCGTTTGCGGCAGGAACATCGGCGGAATTGTAATAGAGTAGTTAATATCTTAAATGAAAAAAAGATTGGACATATTGTTGTGCGATAGAGGGTTTGTTGAAACAAGAAGCAGGGCAAGGCAGCTTATAAAAGGAGAGTATGTTTTAATTAACGGGCGTGTGTGCAAAAAAAGCGGATTTTTGGTTGATGAAAATGACAGCATTGAAGTTTCGAATTCACCCTTTGTTTATGTGAGCAGGGGAGGTGTTAAGCTTAAAAGAGCAGTTGATTTTTTTAAAATTGATTTAAGTGATAAGATTTGCCTTGATATAGGCTCGTCCACAGGCGGTTTCAGCGATTGTATGCTGAAAGAAGGGGCAAACTGTGTTTACTGTGTTGATGTCGGAAGCGGGCAGTTGCATCAAAGTTTAAGGGACGATAAGAGAATTTTTGTATTTGAAAATACGGATATAAGGGATTTTAAGACGGATGTGCAATTTGATTTTGTTGCCGTAGATGTGAGTTTTATATCAATCAAATTGATTTTGTCGGAACTTTTTAGATTTCTAAGAATTTCGGGTGATGCAGTTGTTTTAATTAAACCTCAGTTCGAGGTTGGTCCGGGGGTTGTTAAGAAGGGGATTGTTAAAGATAAAGAAAAGATTGAAGGTGTTTTAAAAGCAATAAAGCTCTTTAGTGAAGGTGTGGGATTTGAAGTTTTGGGTATAACCCCTTCTCCCATAAAGGGTAAGGAGGGAAATATTGAATATTTGATGCACTTAAAACCTTTTTCTAATAAACCTCCAAGTATCTAAGTTTAGTAGGTATTTTTCTGTATTTTTTATCTTGAAATGAAACAAATAGGGAGTTTCTTTC
>WGCD01000126.1 GCA_015493995.1 Desulfurellaceae bacterium | reverse complement strand
TTGCCGTTTATCCAAATCCTTAACGCTTAGTTGTTCGTCTATTGTTTTAAGGTTCTTTTCTATGTTGTGCAGCCCATTTAAAATATCGTCTTTTGCAATTTCACCCAAACTGCCGTGCGGAAGAGCACCCGAATATTCGATTATTTCATTTACACCTTTCTCTTTGAACGCTTTTTTTATCAGAGAGTATCTGTCTAAGCTGTCAAGTATCGTATTTTCGGTTTCTTTTGGCGTATCATCTTTCAAGCTAAAATTTATTCCGTTTTTCTTGAAAAATAATTGAGCAGGGTGTCTTAAAAAAATAATAAGCTCATCGGGAGTTACAATATCCGAATTATCTGTTTCTTCGGTCTTTTCTTTAATAGACATCGGGTTTGATTTTTGAAGATTTTCTTTGTAACTTTTTTCCAACAAAATCTTTGCCAACTCGTAATCTTCTTTGGAGAAGTTATAAAAAGGACTGTCTTTATAAAAATATTTGGTGCTGAAGGAGTGCAGAGGGTGCTTTAGTGTATCAATATTCAAAAATTCAATAAGTTCAGAAACCGCTATGCTCGGATTGAGCGGGCTGTTTCTTTTTATATCCTTGCCGATATAGCTTATGTACAGATACTTTTCCGCAGACAAGAGGGTCTCCAAAAACAACAGCCTGTCATTCAATCTGCTTGAGCGGTCGCCCTTTTGAGGGTGTTGTTCAATTTCGTTAAAGGAAACCTTGGGCGTATTTCTCGGAAACTCTTCGGAATTCATACCTATCAGACAAACCACCTTAAAAGGTATGCTCCTAAGAGGCACAAGCTCACAAAACGTCACTCCACCTTTTAAAAAATTAAACTCCTTTTTGCTTTTGTTTACGGATGATTTTAAAATTTCATAGAATGTCAAAAATGGGATTTCCTCGCAACTTTGTTCGTATTTTTGCATCTGATTTTTAAGGGTGATAAAAGGAACGGACTGTTGGTGCTGCGGGTCTATAAATGTCTCTATAATCTCCTCCATAGTTTGAATGTGCTTTTGTATTGCCGCTTTCTGCTTTATAATGCGAGAAAAACCTATTATTTTGTCAGCTACATATAAAATTTTTCCCAATAAGTCAGAGTTACTCAAAGATAAACCATCATACGCCAAAACGTTGTTGATTACCTCTTTTTGACCGCTTAAATATCCATACAGCAAACGCTCAAGCACATATTCAACACTGTTAAAGACATTCATATTTTCGAAGTTATTTTTTATATACTCTTTTGTTAATCCCCATCTTAGATTGTTCTCTTTCAACCATCTTTTTATTAGTTCCGTATCGCCGTTTGATAGCTGAAACTTTTTTCTTACGGCTTCAAGTTCAATGAGCTCTAAGAGTTGATTTACGTTAAACCTTTCACTTAAATTCTCAACAATGTAAAACAGCGCTTTCAGCCCGTCGTCCTCATCCGGCATTTTGTTGTCCGAAATCGTATATTTTATGTTTTTGTCCTTAAAAATACCGTCTATAAACGATGAATACTCGTCAATTTTAGGGCACATAACGACTATATCTTCCAACGGTATATCTTTATTGTCATTGAGTATGCTTAAAATATAGTTATAAACCCCTTCGACCTCTCTCAATTTTGTTTGGTGAGAGTGTATTTGAATGGTTGAATCCCTGCACTGAAAATCACTTTTGTCGTTGTTGAGTATCTTGTTTTTAAGTATGTTTAAACAGGTTGTTTCGTTATATTCTGCATAATCTTCAATCTCAATAGGCTGCGGCAGCCCTTCCGTTTCATAAAGTAAAGACAGAAAATCCCGTGTTAATTTTGCGTTGTTTATCAAAATAGGGTTTGAGTCTGTAAAGTATAATTTCTCTTGCTCGCTGTCTGTTTTTTTTAATATCTTCAGCTTGGAAAGCTCGGTCGGCTCATCAAACCAGAACTCCCTGCTCGGATTTAAAACATACAGATTAACCTTAACATAATCGGACAATTTTCTGAAAAAATAGGTATAAACAGGGGGTAAAAGCGAGATGGCAAATAGCTCGACGGTTTTGTCAGCGTTTAAATCAAGAGCCTCTTTTTTGTTTATAAATTGTTCTACAGCTTGTGAGACAGTGGTTCGTTTGTTGTCTAAAATATTAACAAACAAACCTCTTTGCCATTGCAGGGATATCTTATCGGCATTTTTTAAAAATTCAGGCCTGTATGTCAGATACTGGTCAAACAAATCTGCAAGGTAGGATACAAATTGACCAAGCCTTCTGCCGTTTTTATCTTTGGTATATTCTTTTAACTCTTCGTATTCATTATTGTTTAGAGATTTTAGTATGTTGGTTATTATATTGGGCTTGTCGTAGAAATCCATATCTTCTTCCTTTAACAGCCCCGCACCTTTCAGAGTTTGAACTATAAACCCTTTGGGAAAAACAAACTCAACGTTGGCACAAACGCCCAAGTTATCGGATATTTTATAGGAAAGCCATTTTGCTATGCCGGTTGTCTGAATAATGACGGTCTTTTTGTCAAAAAACGAGCTTTTGAGGTAGGAGGCTTTAAAATTATCCAAAAAATATCCGCTCAGCTTATCAAGACTGTTTGAAAGATAGAGATACAAACCTGTTTCGACACCCATAAATAGAAACTACCACATAGAAATGTCAAAATCAAACCTTAAAAAACGAAGGTTTATTCGGGTTGCTTGTTACACAAAGTACTCAATTTGCGGTGGATATAAAACAGCAGCCGATTGAAAATAAGATAGGAGTGAATCCTGTTTCTTATGTAAGATGGGCTTTGAATATTGAGCGATTGAATTTTAAGGTGAAAAAAGATATGATGTATTGAAAATGCAAGATTCAGGGAGTAATTATGGGATTTAAGTGTGGTATAGTCGGATTGCCCAATGTTGGAAAATCCACAACGTTTAATGCTTTAAGCAGGTCTAATGCCGAGAGTTCTAACTTTCCCTTTTGTACCATAGAGCCGAATGTAGGTATAGCTTATGTAAACGATAAACGCCTTTACGAATTAGCAGAGCTTGTGCATCCGAAAAAAATAACGCCTGCGGTAGTTGAGTTTGTTGATATAGCCGGTCTTGTCAAAGGTGCAAGCACCGGAGCGGGTCTTGGAAATAAATTTCTTTCTCACATAAGAGACGTGCAGGTTATTGTTCATATTGTTCGCTGCTTTGAGGATGAAGATATCGTTCATCAAGATGGAGATATTGACCCGAAAAGGGATATTGAGACGATAGATACCGAACTTATGCTTGCGGATTTGCAGACAGTGGAAAACAGGATGACAAAATCTTTGAAATTGGCTAAATCTGGCGATAAAACGGCAAAACAAGAGATAGAAATACTTGAAAAGTTCAAAGAAGATTTAGAAAAAGGTATAGCTTTGAGGCGCTTGGATTTCAAAAAGGATACCGAAAAAAGCCTTATAAAAGAGCTTAGACTTTTATCGGCTAAACCCGTTATATATGTTGCAAATGTTGATGAAGACAGCATAAATGGAAACAAATACTCGAATATTGTGGATGAAATAGCAAAAAAAGAGGGTCTTGAAAGCATTGTGCTTTCAAGCAAAATAGAAGAAGAGATATCAAAACTTGAAACGAAAGAGGAAAAAAAAGAGTTTATGGATATGCTTGGGCTTGAAGAGTCCGGTTTGGATAGACTTGTGAAAAAGGGATACGATATGCTCGGATTGATTACATTTTTTACAGCCGGAGAAAAAGAGGTAAGAGGTTGGACAATAACAAAAGGAACAACCGCCAAGGAAGCGGCAGGGGTTATACACAGCGACATAGAGCGGGGATTTATCAGGGCGGAAATAATATCGTATGAGGATTACATTGCTTGCAGAGGAGAGAAAGGCGCTAAAGAAAAAGGACTTGTAAGACTTGAGGGAAAAGACTACATAATGAAAGACGGAGATGTGGTCTATTTTAGGTTTAACGTATGAGAGTAGTAAGAGATTTCAACAGATATTGTGATATTAACAATCCTGTTGTAGCTTTGGGAAACTTCGACGGGATACACATAGGTCATCAGGCTTTAATCAAAAAAACGGTTGATACGGCGAAAAAAATTGATGGAACAGCGGTTCTTTTTACGTTTTATCCTCATCCTATCAAAGTTGTGGAAAAACGCAGGGAGCCTTTTATCATTCAAACATTTAAAGAAAAGGTGAAAATAGCTGAAAGTCTTGGGATAGAAACCGTTGTCTGCGCACGTTTTACAAAGAGTTTTGCCAATATGCACCCGGAAGATTTTACAAAAGACATTCTTATAGACAAGCTTAGGGTCAAGTCCGTGTGCGTGGGGCACGACTATACGTTTGGTAAAGACGGCAGAGGCGGCATTAAAACCTTGAGAGAATATGCGAACAGGTATGGTTTTGAACTTTCTGTCATACCGCCCGTTAAAATCGACGGGATTATTGTAAGCTCAAGCAGGATAAGGGAATTTTTAAGAGTTGGAAATGTAAAGTATGCTAATAAATTTCTTGGCAGACCCTATAAAATCTCAGGGGTGGTAAAAAAAGGAGACGGTAGGGGTGCGAGCTTGGGTTTTCCGACGGCAAACATCTATCCGAAAAACGAGATAATACTTAAAAACGGTGTTTATGCGGCATATGTTTATGTTGACTCCAAAAAATACAAAGCTGCCGTCAATGTGGGCAATAACCCTACCTTTAAGGGCGTGGATAAACACATAGAGGTATTTATAATGGAGTTTAATGAAAATATCTATTCTAAAAAGATAGAAATAGAGTTTGTGGATTTTATAAGAGAGGAGAAACGATTTAGAAAAGTTGACGAACTTATAGCAAGAATAGATAAAGACATAAAGATAATCAACAACGTCTTGTAATTTTTTAAACTGGAGGTGCTATGAAAGTATCAGAGGCAATAAAAGAGAGGTTTTCGGTCAGGGCTTATCTCGATAAGCCGGTTAGCAAAGAAACCGTATATAAACTGCTTGATTTGGTAAGATTCGCTCCCTCAGGGCACAATACCCAACCGTGGGAGGTTGCGGTTTTGATGGGTAAAACAAAGGAAAATCTCAGTAAAAAGTTGATAGAGGCTGTAAACAGCAGGGTAGAGAGAAAGTACGATTTTGCATACGGCTATAAAGATGTTCCCGATTTTGTGAAAGCAAGGAGAAATGCCTGCAACGTTAAGGTCTTTAATCATAAAAACATAGACCCGAAAAAGGACAAGGATAAATTGAAAGAGCACATTCTCGAAAATTTCAGGTTTTTCGGAGCACCTGTAGGCTTGATACTTATGAGAGATAAGCGATTGGGAGAGGAAGCGTTTGTCGATATAGGTATTTTTGCACAGACGCTTATGCTTGCCGCCCTCGAATTCGGTTTGGCAACCTGCTCTCAAACATCTGTTGCAGCTTATGCCGAACTGCTGCACAAAGAGTTGGGCATACCCGATGAAAAGATGATTGTTATGTCTATGGCTTTGGGCTATCCTGATATGGAAGCGCATATAAACAAGCTCAGAATGGATAGAGAAGAGGTTGATGCTTTCACAACGTTTTATGATTAGAGAAAGTGCCTACAAACAAAGAAAAACTCGATAAGTTAGAAAGCAGGCTTTTAAAAGAGCTGTTCTACGGCAACTTCAAAGAGGCTTTGGATATTCTAAAAGCCGAAGAAGAGTTGTTAAAATTTAACGAAGTCGTTGATTGGCTGTTTGGTGATATAAATTCACTACCCTTAGGCACTGCAACCAAAAAAAAGTTTATAAAAAAGGGAATACCTAAATTTATTGATTTGGTGTTCCTCAAACCGATAAGATGTGAAAATTATCAGCTGAAAGATATGTTTTTATTGAAAGACGGGGAGTACTGTGCGGTTGAGGGGACGGTATATTCAAAGCGTTTTAGTAAAAAGGTTACTACGTTAACGATAAAAACAGATACGGGGGGTTTTCTTTTTTGTAATTGGTTTAGGCTTACTCCTTTTTTAAAAAAACGGCTCAACGGTTTTAAGTCAAACGACAAAATTGTATGTGAGGGCAAAATAGACCTGTTTGGGTCAAGATATTCAATGACCCATCCGAAGATAAAGAGTGTAAGCGATTTTGTAGAAAGGCAAGAAATTGTTTATTCCTCTGTCTTTAACCTGAAAAATGCCACAATTAAGAAGGCAGTGGAGTTGATTTTGGATAAAAAGCCCGTACCGCCGTTTGATTATCTTCCATATACCTTAATAGTCAAGCATTCTTTGCCTTTTTTGGATGAAACAATCAAGAGCATACACAAATGTGAAAATAAAGAGACTGTTGAACGCAGGCTTAAATATGAGGAGATTTTTCTTTTGATGCTCGGTTTGAGACTGCAAGAGGCAAGGATTAAAAAAAAGAGCGCTCCGAAAATAGAGATTGACAGCAGTTCTTTGGAAGAGTTTAAAAATACCATTGATTTTGAACTGACAGGCGACCAAATTAGGGTTATAAAAGAAATACTGCAAGATATTAAGACAGATAAGCCTATGCTGAGGCTTCTTCAGGGAGACGTAGGATGCGGTAAAACAGTGGTTGCTCTGTTTGCTTCTTATGCTGCCATAAAAAGCGGATATCAGGTGGCTTTTATGGCTCCGACTCAACCGTTGGCGGCTCAAATTTACGGGGTGGCAAAAAATATTTTAAGAAGTTTTGGGGTTGATATATCTCTGCTTATCAGCTCTATAAAAGATAAAAAAGAGATGTACGAAAAGATTGAAACAGGTCAAACTAAACTTGTTGTAGGCACGCATGCTTTGTTGGAAGAGGGTGTTAAATTCAATAATTTGGGCTTTATTGTTGTGGACGAGCAGCACAGATTTGGAGTGGAACAAAGAAAAAATCTTATGAACAAAGGCGCATTCCCACACGTTTTAATAATGAGTGCAACACCCATACCAAGAAGCCTCTCGATGGTTTTATATTCAAAAAGCAGTTTATCCACCATAAAGGAGAAGCCTAAGGACAGGGCTATTGTTAAAACCCTCCACTTTTTTGAGCGTGACAGAAAAAAAGCATACGGTTTTGCATCTCAAGAAATGAAAAAGGGGCATCAGGTATATATTGTAGCCCCTCTGGTGGAAGAGTCGGAAAAATTTGATGATGTCAGCAGCGCCGTAAATCTTTACGAAGAGTTAACAAAGGGCGTTTTGAGTCAATTCAGTGTGGGATTGCTCCACGGGAGAATGAACGCACTGCAAAAGGAAGCTGTAATTGAAGAGTTTAAAAATGGAGCGCTTGATTGTTTGGTTAGCACAACAGTCATAGAGGTCGGCATAGATTCTCCCAACGCAACCGTTATGATTATTGAAAATGCAGAGAGGTTCGGCTTGTCTCAGCTGCACCAGTTGAGAGGCAGAGTCGGAAGGGGCAGACTTGAATCCTATGCGTTGCTTATAACAAAAAACGAACTCTCCGATACTGCACAAAAGCGCATAGAAGCTCTTTTGAGAACAAATGATGGCTTTGAAATAGCGCAGCTCGATTATGAACTCAGAGGCTCTGGAGAGATAATGGGCATAAGACAGCACGGCAAGGATTTCGTCTATACAAATATAGTAAAGGATAGAGAGTTGATTGAAGAGGTTAAGGAGGATGTTGAAAGATTGATGAAAATGCACTATCCTATAAACGGCGGTTTGTTAAAAATGATAGAATACAGATGGGAAAAGAACATTAACTATGTTTATGTGGGGTGAAAAATGCGTGTTGCTGTCGGTCAAATGGAAATTATCCCGGGTGATGTAGAAAGAAATTTAAGAAACGGACTTGATTTAATAAACAAAGCTAAAAAAAACGGTTGTGATTTGATACTTTTGCCTGAGGTTTGGACAACGGGCTTTTTGTTCAAAAAACTGAAAGAACTTGCAAGGTATGCTGACGAGTCGATAAATGAGGTAAAAAAAGCTTCAAACGACATCTTGATTTGCGGAACTTTTGTTGTTGACGATGAACCGGACGATGAAAAGGTGTTCAACAAATTTTTTGCCATAAGCAACCGTGAGACGGTTTTTGAATATACGAAAACTATGTTGTTTGGTGTAACGGGTGAGGATAACTATTTTTCAAGGGGATATATAGAACAGGACAACGTGTTTGAGTTTAACAAGGTAAAAATAGGCGTGAGCGTGTGTTATGAGTTGAGATTCCCTGAATTTTTTAGAAAAGCGAGTTTTAATGGCGCTTTAATCCATCTTCATCCCGCTATTTGGCCTGTTTCAAGACTTGAGCACTGGAACACTTTAACAAAAGCCCGCTCCATAGAAAATCAACTCTATTTTCTTTGTGCAAACGGTACGGGCAAAAGCGGTAAATGGGAATTAGCCGGTAATTCCAAAATATACAGCCCGTGGGGTGAGGTTTTAGAGGATATAGAAAGAGCAACGGGCATAAAGTTTGCCGATATAAATTTTAAAGAAATTGAAGAGGCAAGGAAAAACCTGCCGAGTTTAAAAGACTCGTTAAAGTTTTTTAAGTAAAGACCTTTAAAGGGGCGTCTTTTTTCTTTTTATATTCTCCGCGCTTTATTCCATCCTCAATGTCAATCTTTTTTTGTTCTTCCATTTCTCTCAGATGCTCTTTTTCGTCTTTAATTCTGCCCCTCTCTTTTGCTACTTTTAGAAGCTTTTCGCCGACCTTTCTTCCCGTATGCTTTATCGTTTCGTTGGGAAAAAATGTAGCACCGCAACCCGGACACCTATAGACCTCAATGTCTTTGACGGTTATCATCTCTCCTTTTACCGGTCTTTTAAACGGCGTGACAACTTTTACCATATCTCTTCCGCAAAATTTACATCTCATTTTTTAACACCACCTCCTTATTTTTAAAATAAAAAGGGAGGCTTTGAACCTCCCTTTTGCGCTTTTTTGAGATAAATTAAATCTTAACTCTCCAAGGCTTACCGTGCTCTTTTTCGTACTGAACTTCCCTTAGTGTTTTTCTGCTTAAGTAAATCCTTGTCGGGTCAACTATCATTCTCAAAACCTTCAACTGCTCAACAGTTGGTTTTGGAGTTTCTGGTATATCGTCTGTCGGAGTAAGAATTTTTCCTTCTCTGTTTTTAAGCTCCCAGGTTACGTTTTCAATAACATCTTTAAGCTCAACGCCCGGGTGAACACTTCTTAGTCTCATATCATATGTTCCGTCTTCTGGGTAGGATTCCAAAACGCATATATCTGATGCCATAACACCCTTTCCGCCTCTCGGTGCACCGTAATCCCATCTTGTTTCACCCTCAGGAC